>NZ_JBHVHF010000108.1:0-23048 GCF_042800315.1 Streptomyces sp. NPDC057638 | reverse complement strand
CGGGGCCCGGCCTTCCGGGCCCCGCGTCCCGGTGCGGTGGGGCTCCGCCTGGCCGGGGGTTCCTCCACGCGGTCGTCCGGGTGCGGCTGGGCTCCGTCTGGTCGGGGGTTCCTCCACGCGGTCGTCCGGGTGCCGGGTGCGGTGTTGGTGGGTTCTGTTGTGTGCGGTCCGCGGGGGGTGGTTCCGTCGCTTCCGTTGCGTTGCGTCTGCGGGGTTCGGTGGCCTCCGGGCTCACCTCCTCGGGAGCGGCGGATGAGACGCCCCTGTCCGGTGAGGCCGGGTTTCGCCGCCACTCCCTGCGGGGGCGACCCTGCACCCCCCGAACGTGCCCGCTGGCCCCCGGCTGGGGTGGTGACGGTTGGTGGAACCGTGACGGTCGTCGACTTCTCGGCGGGGGCGGGAGCGGCTCCGTGTGACGGTTCGGCCCCGCCGGGGCCCGGTGGTGAGGGGCGTCACCGCCGAGAGACAGTTATGCAGACGTTGTCCGGGTGGGTTGTGGGGGTTGGCGTCCGGCAGGGTAGCGTCGGTTCTGCCATGGAACTTGCCTACATTCCCAGCCCGTCGAGCGGCGCGATCCAATTGGGCCCGCTGCCGCTGCGAGGCTATGCGCTCTGCATCATCATCGGTGTCTTCGTGGCCGTCTGGTACGGCAACAAGCGCTGGGTCGCCCGGGGCGGTAAAGCCGGCACCGTGGCCGACATCGCCGTCTGGGCTGTGCCCTTCGGCCTGGTCGGCGGGCGTCTCTACCATGTGATCACCGACTACCAGCTCTACTTCAGCGAGGGTGAGGACTGGGTCGACGCCTTCAAGATCTGGCAGGGCGGGCTCGGGATCTGGGGGGCCATCGCGTTCGGCGCGGTCGGCGCGTGGATCGGCTGTCGTCGCCGGGGCATCCCGCTTCCGGCCTGGGCCGATGCCGTCGCCCCCGCCATCGCGTTCGCGCAGGCGATCGGGCGCTGGGGCAACTGGTTCAACCAGGAGCTCTATGGAAAGCCCACCGATCTGCCCTGGGCGCTGAAGATCTCCGAGGGGCCGAACCGCGAGGCGGGGCTCTACCACCCGACGTTCCTCTATGAGTCGCTCTGGTGCATCGGGGTCGCCGTGCTGGTGATCTGGGCCGACCGCCGGTTCAAGCTCGGACATGGGCGGGCGTTCGCGCTCTATGTCGCCGGGTACTGCGCGGGCCGGGTGTGGATCGAGTACATGCGGGTCGACCAGGCCCATGAGATCTTCGGCCTGCGGCTCAATGTCTGGACGTCGATCATCGTCTTCGTCCTGGCGGTGCTCTACATCGTGATCTCGGCGCGGATGCGGCCGGGGCGCGAGGAGGTCGTCGAGCCGGAGCGGGGTGCGGCGCGGCCCGCCGCCGGGAAGGCCGCCGAGGCGGAGAGCGAGGTCTCCTTCGCGGATCTGGCGGAGGACGCCGAGGCCACGGAGGGCACTGCGGGAGCGAAGGACGGGAAGGCCGCCGAGAAGCCGGACGGGGAGGCCGTGGCGTCCACGGACACGGTCTCCGGTGAGAAGGACGCCCCGGAGGCGAAGGCCGTCGAGGGTGAGCGGGGCGCGGCCGCGGACGCGGGGTCCACGCCCAAGGGCTGACCACCACGGGGAAGAAACGACGAGGCCGTCAGGGTTGTCACCCTGGCGGCCTCGGTCATGTCCGGTGTCGTGTCCCCGGGGTGAGTCGGGAATCGACGCGGTATGTCCCGGGTCGTGGCCCTGAGGTCATTCGGCTACTGTCCGCGATCATCCCTGGTCCGGCCAGGTAAGTACGGCCTGCCTTGCTAGCGCGCCCCTTACGTCGCGCGTATTTTCGATGATGTTCGAGGAGGGCGGAGCAGTCGGTTCCGTTCGGGGGAGCCGTCGTGTGCCACAGCGCGCGGAAGGCCGTACGGATCAGGGGAGAGACGTGTCGATCATCGAGACCCAGGCGCCGCTGCACGAGGCGCACCGCGACAACCACACCCACCGCGATGTCAACGGCGGCTGGCTGCGCCCGGCGGTCTTCGGCGCGATGGACGGGCTGGTCTCCAATCTGGCGCTCATGACCGGTGTCGCGGGTTCGCAGGTCGCGCCGCAGACGATGGTGATCACCGGACTCGCCGGTCTCGCGGCGGGCGCCTTCTCGATGGCGGCCGGTGAGTACACCTCCGTCGCCTCCCAGCGGGAGCTGGTCCAGGCCGAGCTGGAGATCGAACGGCGGGAGCTGCGCAAGCACCCGGTGGACGAGATGGAGGAGCTGGCCGCCCTCTATGTGGCCCGTGGGGTGGAGCCCGCGCTGGCCCGCGAGGTCGCGATGCAGCTGTCCCGCGACCCGGAGCAGGCGCTGGAGATCCACGCCCGCGAGGAGCTGGGGATCGACCCCGACGATCTGCCCTCGCCGATGGTGGCCGCGGTGTCGTCCTTCGGATCGTTCGCGCTGGGCGCGCTGCTGCCGGTGCTGCCGTATCTGCTCGGCATGACGGCGCTGTGGCCCGCCGTGGTGCTGGCGCTGGTGGGGCTCTTCGGCTGTGGGGCGCTGGTGGCCCGGGTGACGGCGCGCAGCTGGTGGTTCAGCGGGCTGCGGCAGCTGGTGCTGGGCGCGGGTGCCGCGGCGCTCACCTACGGTCTGGGAGCCGCCTTCAACGCGGCGTTGTAGCCGGGGCGGCGGCGCGTTCCAGGGGCCCGCCCCGGCCCCTTGTGCTGTGGCGCTCGCGCCGAGGCGGTGCCGGCCGTCTCCCGGAGTCACGCTGCGTCCCCCTCGCGTTTCCGCCGGGTGTCAGGGCCGGTTCGGCCCCTTGCCGTACGGGTCCGCCCTGGCCGGAGCGGGGGCGGTCACCGGGAAGACCGGACCGTTCGCCGGGCGTGACGGGGGAGTGGACGGGCCGTGGCAGGGTGGCCGGGAGTAGCCCTCATCCGCCGGTTTCGAACTCACTTCCAACGGGCATGAGCCGAAGGCGCCGCAGGCAACGTCGCCCGCTCCGCAACGGTCCCGTGGACACCGATCCGTCCGACGGCGATCCCATCCCCGCCACTCGCGCGATGTCCGCATGCTGGAATGATTTATCCACTTCCCGAGAATGATTCCATCATGTAACCTGCACGAAATTTCGCGGAGGGCCAACGTCGTCCCTCGGCACAGCACGATGCCACGACGACGACGGGAGAGCCGATGCGTTCCGACGCCTGGTCGCCCATGGATGGTCGCCCCGCTCCGCAGGGGATGTACGACCCCCGCAATGAACACGACGCCTGTGGTGTCGGGTTCGTGGCCAACCTGACCGGTGTCGCCAGCCATGAGCTGGCCGAACAGGCCCTCACGGTCCTGCGCAACCTGGAGCACCGCGGCGCCACCGGCTCCGAGCCGGACTCCGGTGACGGCGCCGGGATCCTGCTCCAGGTGCCCGATGTCTTCCTCCGCGAGGTCGCCGGTTTCGAGCTGCCCGCGGCCGGTTCGTACGCCGTCGGCATCGCGTTCCTGCCCGTCGCCGGGACCGAGGACGCCGTCTCACGGATCGAGACGATCGCGACCGGGGAGGGGCTCACCGTCCTCGGCTGGCGCGAGGTCCCCGTCGCGCCCGATCTGCTCGGCGCCTCCGCCCGCTCGACCATGCCGGTCTTCCGCCAGCTCTTCGTCGCCGACGGCCGCAGCGAGGGCATCGCACTGGACCGCAAGGCGTTCGTGCTGCGCAAGCGGGCCGAGCGGGAGGCCGGGGTCTACTTCCCCTCGCTCTCCGCCCGGACCATCGTCTACAAGGGCATGCTCACCACCGGGCAGCTGGAGCCCTTCTTCCCGGACCTCTCGGACCGCAGGCTCGCCACCGCCGTCGCGCTGGTGCACTCCCGGTTCTCCACCAACACCTTCCCGAGCTGGCCGCTGGCCCATCCGTACCGCTTCGTCGCCCACAACGGTGAGATCAACACCGTCAAGGGCAACCGCAACTGGATGCGCGCGCGGGAGTCACAGCTGGTCTCCGACCTCTTCGGCGCGGGCGAGCTGGAGCGGATCTTCCCCGTCTGCACCCCGGACGCCTCCGACTCGGCCTCCTTCGACGAGGTGCTGGAACTGCTCCACCTCGGCGGGCGCTCGCTGCCGCACGCGGTGCTGATGATGGTCCCCGAGGCGTGGGAGAACCACGACTCCATGGACCCGGCCCGGCGTGCCTTCTACCAGTTCCACTCCACGATGATGGAGCCCTGGGACGGCCCCGCCTGTGTCACCTTCACCGACGGCACCCAGGTCGGCGCGGTCCTGGACCGCAACGGGCTGCGCCCCGGGCGGTACTGGGTCACCGACGACGGGCTCGTGGTGCTCTCCTCCGAGGTCGGTGTCCTCGACATCGACCCCGCCAGGGTGGTCCGCAAGGGCCGGCTCCAGCCTGGCCGGATGTTCCTGGTGGACACCGCCGAGCACCGGATCATCGAGGACGACGAGATCAAGTCCACCCTCGCCGCCGAGCAGCCCTACGGTGAGTGGCTGGACGCCGGGATCATCGGGCTGGGCGATCTGCCCGAGCGCGAGCACATCGTGCACACCCACGCCTCGGTCACCCGCCGCCAGCAGACCTTCGGCTACACCGAGGAGGAGCTGAAGGTCATCCTGGCGCCGATGGCCAGGACCGGCATGGAGCCGATCGGTTCCATGGGCACCGACTCGCCCATCGCCGCGCTCTCCGAGCGCCCCCGGCTGCTCTTCGACTACTTCACCCAGCTCTTCGCGCAGGTCACCAACCCGCCCCTGGACGCGATCCGGGAGGAACTGGTCACCTCGCTCCACTCCACGCTGGGCCCCCAGGGCAATCTGCTGGAGCCGACCGCGGCCTCCTGTCGCAGTGTGACCCTGCCCTTCCCGGTGATCGACAACGATGAGCTGGCCAAGCTCATCCACATCAACGCCGACGGCGACATGCCCGGGATGAAGGCGGTCACCCTCTCCGGTCTCTACCGGGTCAGCGGTGGCGGGGACGCGCTCGCCGCCCGGATCGAGGCCATCCGCGGCGAGGTCGACGCGGCCATCGAGTCCGGTGCCCGGCTGATCGTCCTCTCCGACCGGCACTCCGACGCCGAGCACGCGCCGATCCCCTCGCTGCTGCTCACCTCCGCCGTGCACCACCACCTCATCCGTACCAAGCAGCGCACCGAGGTGGGGCTGCTGGTCGAGGCGGGCGATGTGCGCGAGGTCCACCATGTCGCGCTGCTCATCGGCTACGGCGCCGCCGCCGTCAACCCGTATCTGGCGATGGAGTCGGTGGAGGACCTGGTCCGCGCCGGGACCTTCATCCAGGACATCGACGCGGAGCAGGCCATCCGCAACCTGATCTACGCGCTGGGCAAGGGCGTGCTCAAGGTGATGTCCAAGATGGGCATCTCCACCGTCGCCTCCTACCGGGGCGCCCAGGTCTTCGAGGCCATCGGCCTGGACCAGGCCTTCGTCGCCACCTACTTCGACGGCACCACCAGCAAGATCGGCGGCGCCGGGCTCGCGGTCATCGCCGACGAGGTCGCGGCCCGGCACGCCAAGGCCTACCCGGTCTCCGGGATCGCCCCCGCCCACCGGGCGCTGGAGATCGGCGGCGAGTACCAGTGGCGCCGCGAGGGCGAACCGCACCTCTTCGACCCGGACACCGTCTTCCGGCTCCAGCACGCCACCCGTAACCGCCGCTACGACATCTTCAAGCAGTACACGGACCGGGTGAACGAGCAGTCCGAGCGGCTGATGACCCTGCGTGGGCTCTTCGGCCTCGACTCCGGCCGCGCCCCGGTGCCGCTGGCGGAGGTCGAGCCGGTCTCCGCGATCGTCAAGCGGTTCTCGACCGGTGCCATGTCGTACGGATCCATCTCCCGCGAGGCCCACGAGGTGCTCGCCATCGCGATGAACCGCCTCGGCGGCAAGTCCAACACCGGTGAGGGCGGCGAGGACCCCGACCGCCTCTACGACCCCGAGCGCCGCTCCAGCATCAAGCAGGTGGCCTCCGGCCGGTTCGGCGTCACCAGCGAGTACCTCGTCAACGCCGACGACATCCAGATCAAGATGGCCCAGGGCGCCAAGCCCGGCGAGGGCGGCCAGCTGCCCGGCCACAAGGTCTACCCCTGGGTGGCCAGGACCCGGCACTCCACTCCCGGCGTCGGACTGATCTCCCCGCCGCCGCACCACGACATCTACTCCATCGAGGACCTCGCCCAGCTCATCCACGACCTCAAGAACGCCAACCCGAAGGCCCGGATCCACGTCAAGCTGGTCTCCGAGGTCGGCGTCGGCACGGTCGCGGCGGGCGTCTCCAAGGCCCACGCCGACGTGGTGCTGATCTCCGGCCATGACGGCGGCACCGGCGCCTCCCCGCTGACCTCGCTGAAGCACGCGGGCGGCCCCTGGGAGCTGGGTCTCGCCGAGACCCAGCAGACCCTGCTGCTCAACGGGTTGCGGGACCGGATCGTGGTCCAGACCGACGGCCAGCTCAAGACCGGCCGCGATGTCGTGATCGCCGCGCTGCTGGGCGCCGAGGAGTTCGGCTTCGCGACCGCGCCGCTGGTGGTCTCCGGCTGTGTGATGATGCGCGTCTGCCACCTCGACACCTGCCCGGTCGGCATCGCCACCCAGAACCCGGTGCTGCGCGAGCGCTTCTCCGGCAAGGCCGAGTACGTCGTGAACTACTTCGAGTTCATCGCCGAGGAGGTCCGCGAGCTCCTCGCCGAACTCGGCTTCCGCACCCTGGAGGAGGCCGTCGGCCACGCCGAGATCCTCGACACCGAGCGGGCCGTGCACCACTTCAAGGCGCAGGGTCTCGACCTCGCCCCGCTCTTCCATGTGCCGGAGCTGCCCGACGGCGCCGTCCGCCACGCCCTCATCGCCCAGGACCACGGACTGGAGAAGGCGCTCGACAACGAGCTGATCAAGCTCGCCGCCGACGCGCTGGCCGCGGAGTCCGCCGAGGCCGCGCGGCCGGTGCGGGCCCAGGTGGCGATCCGTAACATCAACCGGACCGTCGGCACCATGCTCGGCCATGAGGTCACCCGCCGGTTCGGCGGCGCGGGCCTGCCCGACGACACCATCGACATCACCTTCACCGGCTCCGCCGGGCAGTCCTTCGGCGCCTTCCTGCCCCGGGGCGTCACCCTGCGGCTGGAGGGCGACGCCAACGACTACGTCGGCAAGGGCCTCTCCGGCGGCCGGGTCGCCGTCCGCCCCGACCGGGGCGCCGAGCACCTGGCCGAGTACTCCACCATCGCGGGCAACACCATCGCGTACGGCGCCACCGGCGGTGAGCTGTTCCTGCGCGGGCGCACCGGCGAGCGGTTCTGCGTCCGCAACTCCGGCGCCACGGTGGTCTCCGAGGGCGTGGGCGACCACGGCTGTGAGTACATGACCGGTGGCCATGCCGTCGTCCTCGGCGAGACCGGACGGAACTTCGCAGCCGGTATGTCCGGCGGTGTCGCGTACGTCATCGACCTGGACCGGGACAACGTCAACGCCGGGAACCTCGCCGCGATCGAGCCGCTCGGCGAGGCCGACGAGCGGTGGCTGCACGACGTGGTGCGCCGTCACCACGAGGAGACCGGCTCCACCGTCGCCGAGAAGCTGCTCACCGACTGGGCCGCCGCCCGCGCGCGCTTCAGCAAGATCATCCCGACCACGTACAAGGCCGTGCTCGCCGCCAAGGACGCCGCTGAGCTCGCCGGTCTCTCCGAGCGCGAGACCACCGAGAAGATGATGGAGGCGGCAATCCATGGCTGATCCCAAGGGCTTCCTGACCACCGGGCGCGAGGTCGCCCAGACCCGCCCGGTGGCCGAGCGTCTCAAGGACTGGGACGAGGTCTACGTCCCCGGCTCCCTGCTGCCGATCATCAGCGAGCAGGCCGGGCGCTGCATGGACTGCGGCATCCCGTTCTGTCACAACGGCTGTCCGCTCGGGAACCTGATCCCCGAGTGGAACGACTACGCCTACCGGGACGACTGGCGCGCCGCCTCCGAGCGGCTCCACGCCACCAACAACTTCCCGGAGTTCACCGGCAGGCTCTGCCCCGCGCCCTGCGAGGCCGCCTGTGTGCTGGGCATCAACCAGCCCGCCGTCACCATCAAGAACGTCGAGGTCTCCATCATCGACAAGGCGTGGGACTCCGGGGACGTCACCCCGCAGCCGCCCGAGCGCCTCTCCGGCAAGACGGTCGCCGTCATCGGCTCGGGCCCGGCCGGGCTCGCCGCCGCCCAGCAGCTCACCCGCGCCGGTCACACCGTCGCCGTGTACGAGCGGGCCGATCGCATCGGTGGACTGCTGCGCTATGGCATCCCCGAGTTCAAGATGGAGAAGGTGCACATCAACCGCCGGATCGAGCAGATGCGGGCGGAGGGCACCAAGTTCCGTACCGAGGTGGAGATCGGCCGGGACATCGACGCGGCCCAGCTGCGCCGCCGCTATGACGCGGTCGTCATCGCGGCCGGGGCGACCGTCTCCCGCGATCTGCCGGTCCCGGGCCGGGAGCTGAAGGGCATCCACGTCGCGATGGAGTACCTGCCCCTGGCCAACAAGGTGCAGGAGGGCGACTTCATCGCCCCGCCGATCACCGCCGCGGGCAAGCATGTCGTCGTCATCGGCGGCGGTGACACCGGTGCCGACTGCGTGGGCACCGCGCACCGCCAGGGCGCGGCCTCCGTCACCCAGCTGGAGATCATGCCCCGGCCGGGCGACGAGCGCTCCGCCGGTCAGCCCTGGCCGACCTTCCCCATGCTCTACAAGGTCACCTCGGCCCATGAGGAGGGCGGTGAGCGGGTCTACTCCGTCTCCACCACCCACTTCGAAGGCGACGCCGACGGTCAGGTCCAGGCGCTCCATCTCGTCGAGGTCGAGTTCACCGACGGCCGTCCGGTCCCCAAGCCGGGCACCGAGCGCCGGATCCCGGCCCAGCTGGTCACCCTCGCGATGGGCTTCACCGGCACCGACCAGTCCAACGGTCTCGTCCAGCAGTTCGGTCTTGAGCTGGACCAGCGCGGCAATGTCGCCCGGGACGCGGACTTCGCCACCAACGTCCCCGGTGTCTTCGTCGCCGGGGACGCGGGCCGGGGCCAGTCGCTGATCGTCTGGGCCATCGCCGAGGGCCGCTCCGCGGCGCGCGGCGTCGACCGCTACCTGACGGGTGCCAGCGACCTCCCGGCGCCGGTCCGTCCCACGGACCGCGCGCTGACCGTCTGATCCGCCGGGCGGCTGTCCCGCCGCCCGGCCGTCTGATACGTTTCGCCCTTGCTGGTGCTTCGGCGCACCGGCCCCCTCTCGTCCCGTACAACGGAGTACGGAACTGAACGCGGCGCCCCCCTGTCCCCGACCGGACTACGGGTGGGCGCCGCGGCGCGTTCCGGGACGGTTCTCAGCGCTCCCGGGCCCCCGCCGCCGTCGGCTCCCCTGATCCGGGCACGGGTACGGGCACGGATACGGGGGTGATCGCGTCCCGCCGCGACGGGCGGGCCCGCAGCAGCCGGGCGACCAGCGCGACGGCCAGGGCCAGCAGCAGCGCCACCGCCAGCAGCACGGTCCGCCAGGCATCGGTGAACTCGCCCGCGCGCTCCGCGAGCTGGCCGGTCGCCACCCGGCCCGCGAGCGCCGGATCGCCCAGCCCCGACTCGACCAGGCTCAGCAGCGCCGCGCCGAAGCCCGCGAGGACCAGGGCGCCCGCGCCACCGCGCGCCGTGCTCAGCAGCCCCGACGCCATCCCGACCCGGGCGGGGTCGACCGCGCCCAGGGCCTGCGTCTCCACCTGGCCCAGGGCCAGCCCGTTGCCGATGCCGATCAGGATCAGCGGGACGGCGAGCCGGGCCACCCCCGCGTCCGGGCCCAGCGCCAGCGCCAGCGTCAGATTGCCCAGGGCGGACAGGGTCAGCGCCCCCACCAGCAGCAGCCGGGGCGCCAGCCCCCGCCCGGCCAGCCAGGTGCCGACGCTCGGGAGGACGAAGACCGGCACGGTCGCCAGCAGCATCACCAGACCCGCGTCCCCCGTGGTGAGACCGCCGGTGCCCTGGAGGTAGGCGGGCAGGAAGACCAGCACCCCGGTCGCGCCCGTCGACAGGAAGACCGCGCCCACCAGCCACCCCCGGAAGGTCCGGTTCTGGAACAGCTCCAGCCGCAGCACCGGATGCGGACTGCGCCGCTCCACCCGGACGAAGAGCACCAGCAGCGCGGCCCCCGCCAGCAGCGGGCCCAGCACCGCCGGGCTGGCCCAGCCCGCGTCCGCGCCCCGGGTGATCGCGAACATCACCAGCGCCTGGCCCGCGATGAACGTGATCACACCCGGCCGGTCCACCGTGGGACGCTCGGGGGCACGGGACTCCGGGATCAGCCGGGTCGCGGCCAGGATCACCAGCGCGGCGACCCCGAAGAAGACAAACGCCGCCCGCCAGCCGAAGCCGCCGATCAGCCAGCCGGAGAGGGTCGGGCCGGCGGCGATCCCGATTCCCGCGACCGAGCCCACGGCCGCGAAGACCCGGGCCCGCGCGGGCCCCTCGAACATCGTCGCGAGGATCGCCACCCCGCCGGTCATCAGCCCGGCGCCGCCGACGCCCGTGACGGTCCTGGCCACATCCAGGACGAGGATGCTCTGGCTCGCGGCGCCCGCGAGGGTGCCGGCGGCGTAGAGGGCCAGGCTGAACGAGAAGACCCGGCGCCGTCCCAGCAGATCGCCGAGGGACCCCGCGACGAGCATCACCGACGAGGCGGCGAGGACATAGCCGGTGACCACCCACTGCAGGGCGGGGCCGGAGGCGTCGAGGTCCTGGCCGATGGTGGGGAGGGCGAGGGCGGTGCCGGTCATCTGCATGGGGAAGACGAGATAGGAGAGGAGGAGGGTGCCGAGGGTGAGTGCGCGGCGTGTGATCCAGGGTGGCTTCATACGCCCCACGCTCCTTCCTCAACCAAACATGAGGTCAAGGCCCGCCCCCTGCGGGCCGCGGGGCGCTCAGGGGAGAAGCGTGGCGCGGCAGGTCGCGGGGGTGCCCCAGGCGTCCCGCAGGGGGCGGGCCTTGCGGAGCCAGAGCGAGAGGTCGAGCTCCGCGGTGTACCCGATGGCCCCATGGAACTGGAGCGCCGCCCGCGCGGCCCCGTACGCCGCCTCCCCCGCCCGTACCTTCGCCGCGGCCACATCCCCGGCGTCGAACGTGACCGCCGCCCCGAACACCAGCGCCCGCGCGAACTCCAGCGCGATCAGCGTGTCCGCGAGCCGGTGCCCGACCGCCTGGAAGGAGCCGACGGGCACCCCGAACTGCCGTCGCTCCTTGACATAGGCGACCGTACGGTCGAGCAGCGCCAGCCCGACGCCCAGCGCCTGCGCGGCGGTCAGCAGCCGCGCCATCCGCGCGGCGCGGGCGGCGGCGGCCCGTACGCCGGGTCCCCCGGCGAGGAGTTCGCCGCCGTCCAGCGGCCGGGCCAGCCTCCGCACCGGGTCCTGGGAGACGCGTACGGCCCCGCCGCCGGGCGCCAGCCGCAGCAGCGGGCCGTCCTCCTCCACCACCAGCACCGCCGCCGTGTCGGCGTCCAGCGCGTACGGTCCTTCTCCCGCCAGGACGAGGGTGTACGGATCGCCCGCGAGCAGCCCCGGCAGCAACCGGCGCGCGACGGCGGGGCACTCCGCCCCGGCCAGGAGTACGGCGGCCGCGGCGGTCTCGACCAGCGGGCCGGGCACGGCGTGGCGCCCGAGCGCGGTGAAGGCGACGGCCAGATCCACGGGGAGGAGTCCGGCGCCGCCGTGTTCCTCGGGCACGGCGGGCACGAAGAGCCCCGCCGCCGCGAGCCGGGACCACAGCGCCAGCCCGGGACCGGTCTGCCCGGCGCCCCAGGCGCGGGCGGCGGCCGGGGTGTCGGCGGCGCCCAGCAGCGCGTCGAGGGCCTCGCCGAACGCCTCCTGCTCGGGGGTGAGGAGGAAACGCATCAGCGCCGCCCCTTCGGCAGGCCCAGCAGCCGCTCGGCGATGATGTCCCGCTGGATCTCGTTGGTGCCCGCGTAGATCGGGCCCGCCAGCGCGAAGAGATGGCCCTCGGCCCAGGGGGTGTCGGCGAACTCCCCGTCCTCGGCCAGCAGATCGAGCGCGGTCTCATGGAGGGCGAGGTCCAGTTCGGACCAGTGCACCTTGGTGAGGGAGGAGAGGGGGGACGGCGCTGACGGGGCGCGCCGCCCGGGGTCGGCCAGCGCCCGGCTGGCGGCCGCCCAGACGAAGAGCTGGTAGGCGCGGGCGCCGATGACCGCGTCCGCGACCCGGTCGCGCAGCGCCGTGTCACCGGTACGGCCCGAGGCGCGCCACAGGGCGGTGAGGCGGGCGGCGGCGGCGAGATAGCGGCCGGGGGAGCGCAGGGTGAGCCCCCGCTCGTCGGCGGTGGCGTCCATGGCGATCCGCCAGCCGTCGCCGGGTGCCCCGATGACATCCCGGTCGGGGACGAAGACCTCGTCCAGGCAGAGTTCCGCGAAGGCGGGCTTGCCGTCCAGCCGCCCGATGGGGTGGACCGTCACCCCCGGCGCGGTGAGGCCGAACATGACGGAGATCAGCCCCTGGTGCGGCCGTCCGGCCTCCGGGTCGCACCGGAAGAGCCCGAACGCCCGGTCCGCGAAGGCCGCCCGGGAGGACCAGGTCTTGCGTCCGCTCAGCAGCCAGCCCCCGGTGGTGCGGTCGGCCCGGGCCCGCAGGGACGCCAGATCGGAGCCCGCCTCCGGCTCGGACCACGCCTGCGCCCACACCTGTGCGCCGCTCGCCATCGGTGGCAGGATCCGGGCCCGCTGTTCCGTCGTGCCGTGGGCGAGGAGGGTGGGGGCGAGCAGGCTGATGCCGTTCTGGGAGACCCGGCCCGGCGCCCCCGCCGCGTGGTACTCCTCCTCGAAGACGAGCCAGTGTTCGAGATCGGCGCCCCTGCCTCCGTACTCCTTCGGCCAGGAGACCACCGACCAGCGGTCGGCGGCGAGTTCGGCCTCCCAGGCGCGGTGGGCGGCGAAGCCCTCGCGGGTCTCCAGGGACGGCAGGGGCCGGGCGGGGGTGTGGGCGGTGAGCCAGGCGCGGGCCTCGGCGCGGAAGGCCAGGACGTCGGGGGAGTGGCGCAGGTCCATATCCCTGTCCCTATCCCTGTCCCTATCCCTGTTCATACAGACACCGATCCTTCCCTAACAAGTGTTTGGTAGGTTAGCGTGCCCCCGTGACGGAGAACAGGGAACGCGGCGCGGGCGAGGCGGCGCCTCTGCCGAACCGGCCCCCGGCGTACATCCCCGCCCACGGGCTGCTCGCCGGACGCACCGCCGTGATCACCGCCGCCGCCGGGGCGGGCATCGGCGCGGCCACCGCCCGGCGGTTCCTGGAGGAGGGCGCCCGGGTGCTGGTCAGCGACGCGCACACCCGTCGGCTGACGGAGGCGGCGCGGGCGCTGACGGAGGAGTTCGGCGGCGACGCGGTCGGCGCGCGGCCCTGCGACGTGACGGACGAGACCCAGGTGCGGGCCCTGTTCACGGCCGCCGCCGAGCGCCACGGCGGTCTGGACATCGTCGTCAACAACGCCGGGCTCGGCGGCACCACACCCCTGGTCGACATGGACGACGACCAGTGGCACCGGATCCTCGACGTGACCCTGAACGGCACCTTCCGCTGTGTCCGCGCCGCCCTGCGCGCCTTCCGCGCCACCGGGCGCCCCGGAGTGATCGTCAACAACTCCTCCGTACTGGGCTGGCGCGCCCAGGCGGGCCAGGCCCACTACGCCGCCGCCAAGGCCGGGGTCATGGCGCTGACCCGCTGTGCCGCCGTCGAGGCCGCCGCGTACGGCGTCCGCGTCAACGCCGTCGCGCCGAGCCTCGCCCGCCACCCCCATCTGGTGAAGGTCACCACCCCGGAACTCCTCGCCGAACTCACCGCGCGCGAGGCGTTCGGCCGCCCCGCCGAACCCTGGGAGGTCGCCAACACGATCGTCTTCCTGGCCAGCGACTACGCCTCGTACCTCACCGGGGAGACGCTGTCGGTGAGCGGACAGCGCGCGTAGGGATGGCGGGGATGGGGGAGGGCGCGGTGGGATGGCGGTCCGGGGAGGGCGCGGTGGGGATGGGGGAGGGCGTGTGGGGATGGCGGTCCGGGGAGGGTGCGGTGGCACCGGCGGGGTTTCGCGCGGCGGACAATGACCCCGTGCCGAACAAGAAGAAGCCCCAGGTGACAGGCGCCCCCGAGCGGCGCCGTGAACTCCTCGGCCTCGCCGCCGAGGTCTTCGCCGAACAGGGCTACAACGCCACCACCGTCCGCGAGATCGCCGACGCGGCCGGGATGCTCGCGGGCAGCCTCTACTACCACTTCGACTCCAAGGAGTCGATGCTCGACGAGATCCTCTCCTCCTTCCTCGACGAACTGTGGGCCGGGTACGACACGGTGCTCGCCGCCGCCCTCGGCCCCCGCGAGACCATCGAGGCGCTCGTCACCGAGTCCTTCCGTGAGATCGACCGCCACCGGGCCGCCGTCGCCATCTACCAGAGGGAGTCGCGGCATCTGGCCGCACTGCCCCGGTTCCAGTACCTCACCGTCTCCCAGCGGCGGTTCGAGGAGACCTGGCTCGGCACGCTGGAGCGCGGGGTGGCCGAGGGGGTCTTCCGCGCCGGTCTGGACACCCGGCTGACGTACCGGTTCGTCCGCGACACCGTGTGGGTCGCGGCCTCCTGGTACCGGCCGGGCGGACGGCTCGGCCCCGAGGAGATCGCCCGCCAGTATCTGACGATGGTGCTGGACGGGATCGCCGAACGCGCGCCAGTGAGCCAGTGAGCCACTGAGCCACGACGACACGCCCGGCCGGGCGGGGAGGAGCGGACCATGGGAGAGGCGTATGTCATCGAGGCGGTCCGCACCCCCGTCGGCAGACGCGGCGGCGGGCTCTCCCGGATCCACCCCGCCGACCTCGGCGCCCATGTCCTGACCGCGCTCATCGAGCGTTCCGGGGTCGATCCGGCCGCCGTCGACGATGTCGTCTTCGGCTGCCTGGACACCGTAGGACCCCAGGCCGGGGACATCGCGCGGACCGCCTGGCTGGCGGCCGGACTGCCGGAGCAGGTGCCCGGTGTCACCGTCGACCGCCAGTGCGGCTCCTCCCAGCAGGCGGTGCACTTCGCCGCCCAGGCCGTGCTCTCCGGCACCCAGGACCTCGTGGTCGCGGGCGGGGTGCAGAACATGTCGATGGTCCCCATCGCCTACGCGGCACGCGACGCGGCCGTCCCGCTCGGCCTCACCGAGGGCCCGTTCGCGGGCAGCGAGGGCTGGCGGGCCCGCTACGGCGACCGGCCCGTCAACCAGTTCCACGGCGCCGAACTCATCGCCGCGCACTGGCGCCTCACCCGCGGCGAGCAGGAGGAGTTCGCGCTCCGCTCCCACCGCCGTGCCCTGCGCGCGATGGACGGGGGACGTTTCGTACGGGAGATCGTGCCGTACGGGGAGACAGCGGCCGACGAGGGGCCGCGCCGCGACACCGGCCCGGAGCGGATGGCCGCCCTGGCGCCGGTCGTCCCGGGCGGCACCATCACCGCCGCCTGCTCCTCCCAGATCTCCGACGGCGCGGCGGCACTGCTCCTCGCCGGCGAACGCGCCGTCCGCCTCCACGGTCTGACCCCGCGCGCCCGGATCCACCACCTCTCGGTCCGGGGCGAGGATCCGGTACGGATGCTCTCGGCCCCGATCCCGGCGACCGCGCACGCGCTGGCCCGCACCGGCATGTCCATCGACGACATGGACCTGGTCGAGATCAACGAGGCGTTCGCGCCGGTCGTCCTCGCCTGGCTGAAGGAGACCGGCGCCGACCCGGCCCGGGTCAATGTGAACGGTGGCGCCATCGCGCTGGGGCATCCGCTGGGGGCGACGGGGGCGCGGCTGATGACGACGCTCCTGCATGAACTGGAGCGGAGCGGGGGGCGGTACGGGCTCCAGACGATGTGCGAGGGCGGGGGCCAGGCGAACGTGACGATCGTGGAGCGGGTGTGAGGGCTTCGGGCTCTGTGCGGGGGTCGCGGGCTGACGGCCCTGGCTCTCTGCGGGGCTGTGGGGGTCCGGGGGGCCGGTTCTGAGGGACCGGTTCTGCCAGGCCGGGGGGCTGAGCCTGGCGGTCCCGGTTCTGAGCGGCCGGGGGCTCAGGTCCTGAGGGGCTCAGGTCCCGAGGGGGAGGTGTCGCGGCCCTGAGGTCCGGGGGCGGTCCCGCGCCCCCGGACCTCCCGTCGTGCGGGGCGGCCGGTCCGGGTCAGCGGTGGGACCGCTCCGGCAGTCCGATCGGGTTCGGGAAGCGCAGGGTCGCCGCCACCGCGTCCGAGAGCGGGATCAGCGCCTCGCTCAGCCGGGTCAGGTCCCCGGCCCGCGCCCAGGGCCGGGCGGCGGCGGTCTCCGTGGCCTCCTCGACCGAGGTGTGCAGGCGTGTCCCCTCCTCGGTCGCCCGTCCGTCGGCGGCGAGCAGTCCGCGCTCGGTGAGCCGGGCGGTGGCCGCGTCCCACTCCGCGTCGGTCCAGCCCCGGTACGGCTGGAGTTCGGAGCGCGGCAGATCGATACCGGTCCGCAGGACGAGGATCTCGCAGCCGTCGAGATCGGCCGCGATCTGCGCCGCGACATAGCCGTCGCCCCGGTGTTCGCGCAGCACGGTCGTGGCGTGCCAGAGCCGCTCCAGCGGGGCCGTGGGCCAGGGCAGCGCGGTGTTGGCGGCGGCGAGGGCACGTCCGGCGCAGTCGGGCGCGGTGGCGGGGACGGTGAGCAGACCGGCCGCCTCCTCGATCCGCTCCTCATGCCCCGCGAGCAGTCGTGCGAGCGCGGCCCGCGCCCCGGTGAGCCGCAGCTCCAGGGCCTGTTCGGGAGTGACGGTCCGCCATACGGAGGGAACGGAGCGGGCGACCATCGCGGGGGCGTAGGAGCAGAACGCGGCGGTGACGGTGGCGGGTTCGGCGGGGCCGAGGGGGGCGGCGCGCCCGGCGAAGTACCCGTCCCAGAAGCCCTTCAGGCCCGCCTCCTCGAAGGCGGCGAGCGCCTCGGGGGAGAAGTAGGTGACGGAATGGATGGGTTCGAAGAGGGTCCACAGGTCGCGGGGGGTGATGACCATGGTGTCAGCGGCAGACGTCATGCCGGGCATTGTGCCGGGCGGAGTGTCTGAACAAATCCGTTCATATCCCTGTGGAAGCCGCAGACCCGGAGTGAAGATCACCCCTATGGACAGACAGTCAATTGACACGACGATAGCGAGCGCCGGGCGCACCCGCCGCGCACGCGCCCCGCACTCGGGTGGCGCGGTCAGGGGTGTGGTGGTGCTGCCCTGGGTGGTGTGATGGCCGGGCCGAGTGCGGCGGGGTGGCGGGCCCAGGCGCGGTGCTGCGGCGGCAGGCCCGGTGGTGCGGCGCCGGGTCAGGTGCGGTGCGGCGGCGGTAGGCGGCGCAGGGTGGCCTCGGCTTCGTCGATGACCCGTGAGACGAGTTCCGCGCAGCTCGGCAGGTCCGTGATCGCCCCCGCCACCTGCCCGGAGGCCATCACCCCCAGATCGGTCCGCCCCTCCACCATCGCCGCCCGCAGCAGCATGGGGGTGTTGGCCGCCAGCAGTACCTGGCTCCAGCTCAGCTCCCGCCCCGCCCGCAGTGCGCGGGCGTCCCGGAGCATGGCCGTGCGGCTGAGTCCCGAGAGCCGCCGGAAGCGGGCGGCGTGCCATAGGGCGGTGAGGAGGGCGCGGACCCGGCCGCGCCGTTCGAGGGCGGTCACCAGTTCCGTACGGAGCATCCGGTGCGGCAGGCCGTCCACGGCGCGGGTGACGGTCACGTCGGTGACGGTCGCGGCGAGATAGCGGGCCTTGACCGGGTCCGGAACGGTGGAGTCGGAGGTCAGCAGGAAACGGGTGCCCATGGCGATACCGGAGGCCCCGAGGGCGAGCGCGGCGACCAGGCCCCGGCCGTCATGGAACCCCCCGGCGGCGATGACGGGGATGTCCACGGCGTCGGCGACCTGGGGGACGAGCACGGTCGTGGCGATCTCGCCGGTGTGCCCGCCGCCCTCCCCGCCCTGGACCAGCACCGCGTCGGCGCCCCACGCCGCCACCTTCTCGGCGTGGCGGCGGGCCCCGGCGGAGGGGATGACGACGACGCCCGCGTCCTTGAGTTCGGCGATGAGGTCACGGGTGGGAGCGAGGGCGAAGGAGGCGACCCGCACCCCCTCCTCGATGAGGATCCGCACCCGGGCGCGGGCGTCGGAGGCGTCGGCGCGGAGGTTGACCCCGAACGGCGCGTCGGTACGGGAGGCGACCTCGCGGACGGCGCGGCGCAGCTCGTCCGTGGTCATGGTCGCCGAGGCGAGGATGCCCAGGGCGCCCGCCCGCGCGGTGGCGGTCACCAGCCGGGGCCCGGCGACCCAGCCCATGCCGGTCTGGACGATGGGATGCCGTACCCCGGTGAGGTCGGTCAGCGCGGTCCGCATCGGCGCGACGCCTTTCGTGAGCGGGGGCTGGCGGTGGCGGCCGCTCGGAACCTGTGGTTCCCCTGCGACGAGCGGTACGAGCGGTACGAGCGGTACGAGCGGTACGAGCGGTACGAGCGGTACGAGCGGTACGGGCCGTACGAGCTGCGTGGGCTGTACGAGTCGTGTGTGCCGTGTGTGCCGTCGGCGTCATGAGGGCACCTCCCGTTCGCGCCGCCCCTCCGGGTCCAGCTCCGTACGGATCAGCCGCAGCTCCTCCGGGGTCGGCTCCCGGGTGACCGGGGCCGGGACGCCCGGCGCGTCGCCCGCGAGCGGGAAGCCGGTCGCCGCGCGGACCCGGTCCAGGGTGACCCCAGGGTGGAGGGAGACGATCCGCAGGGTGCGGTCGGGGGTGGCGAAGTCGAAGACACCCAGGTCGGAGACGACCCGGCGGAGATCGTGGTAGCGGGAGGCGCTGGGGCCCGCCGCTTCGGCGCGGTCATGGCCGACCCCGCAGACCAGGTCGACGCGGGCGACGAGGACCCGTGGCGAGTGCCGGGGGATCCAGTAGCTGACGGGGTGGTTGAGGGTGTTGACGGGTGCGCCGCGCATGCCGAGGAGCTGACGGCGGGGGCGGTGCCAGTCGCCGATGACGGAGATGTTCTGGTTGCCGTGGCGGTCCAGCTGGGAGGCGCCCATCATGACGTGGCGCCGCCCCCCGGTGACCAGGTCCAGATGGCGGCGGTAGGGGAGCCAGCCCTCGGTGTGGCCGTCGGGGCCGGTCAGCAGCGCCTCGCCGTCGGTGAGGAGGAGGTCGGGCGCGAAGGTCCGCCGTGCCAGCCGGGCCCCGAGTGCGGGGATCACCCCCATGGGGCTGGCGAGCACCTCGCCGTCGTCGCGCCAGACCTCGGCACAGGCGACCACACACACCTCGGCGCGGGTGACGGTCCCGGCCGGTCCGGTCGTCGCCGCGCTGTCTCCACTCATGGATCCGTCTCCTCGTGCCAGTCGGCGACCGCGCGCCGGTACGCGGTCTCGCTGCCGCCGCCGAGGAAGCGCCCGGCGAACTCGTCCCAGGGTGTGGCCGCGTACAGGGCCTGGAAGGGCTCGTCCCGGCCGTGGTCGGGGGCGCAGGAGGTGAAGTGCGCGCCGCCCGGCGCCTCGACCACGCCGGTCACGGTGTGCCGGGGGATCAGCAGCGTCTGCGGCACGGCGTCCGCGAAGCCGTCCACGAGCGCCTCACAGGAGAGGTAGGCGGAGTCGGCGGCGGCGCAGAAGAGATCGTCGAAGTAGGGGTCGGGCCCCAGGTACTGGCCGTTGCCCCGCCGGTCGGCCCGGTTGACGTGCACCAGGGCCGCGTCCAGCCGCAGGGCGGGCACGGCGGTGAACTCCTCGCCGTCCTCGTACGGGGAACGGACGGTGCGCAGCTCCGGGTTGATCCGGAGTACGTCGGAGCCGAGCCCGGCCCGTACCGGGAGGAACGGCAGCCGGTGGGCGGCGGCGCGCAGCCCCCACAGGAACATGGCCTCGTCGTACTCGGTCAGCGCGAGCGCGCCCCGCTCCCGGGCGGCGCGGTAGTGGGGCTCCAGGGGAATGGAGTCCAGGGTGACGAAGGGGCTGATGAGACGCCGGATCCGCCCGGCGGCGGCGAGCATCCCGACGTCCGGGCCGCCGCAGGAGACCACGGTGAGATCGCGGACCGGCGAGCGGAGCACCGCCCGCACCAGCGCCATGGGCTTGCGCCGGGAGCCCCAGCCGCCGATCCCGAGCGTCATCCCGGACCACAGCCGGGCGGCGACCCCGTCGGGAGTCATACGCTTGCCGGTCAGACCGGTCGCGGGCCGCGTCGCGTCGGTCATGGCTCGCTCCGCTCGGCGGGGCCGGGCGCCGTCGTGCCCTCGTCCGCTCCCGTACGAGCGGTACGGGGGGCACGGGGGCTGTCCGCCGCGCCGAACCGGTCGCGGACCCGGGCCCCCACCCCGCTCAGCGCCGCCTCGAAGGTGAAGCCCTGCTCGTAGCGGTAGCCGCGCCGGACGTCCACCGGGTCGATGCCGTTGAGGGCGGCCTTGGCCAGCCGTACCAGCTCACCGTCCTTCGCCGCGATCTCCGCCGCCAGCTCCAGCGCCGCCGCCGGGAGCGCGGCCCGGGGCACCACCCGCCAGACCGAGCCATGGGCGCGCAGCTCCTCGGCGGTCACCGTGCGCGCGGTGAAGTAGAGGGCGCGCATCAGGTGCTGGGGCACCAGCCGGGCCAGATGGGTGGCGGCGCCGAGCGCGCCCCGGTCCAGCTCGGGGAGGCCGAAGGCGGTGCCCTCGGCGGCGACGATGGCGTCGGCGTTCCCGGCGAGTCCGATCCCGCCGCCGAGGCAGTAGCCGTGGACAGCGGCGACGACCGGCACCTCGCACTCGTACACCGCCGCGAACGCCTCCGCGCAGCCTCGGTTGACCCCGAGGAGCGCGCCGGGGTCGCGCTGTAACTCCTTGATGTCCACGCCCGCGTTGAAGCCCCGGCCCGCCGCGTCGAGGACGACACAGCGCACCGACGGGTCGCGGCCCGCCGCGCGGACGGTGTCGGCCAGGGCGTACCAGACGGCGACGGGAAGGGCGTTGACCGGTGGATGGTCGACCGTGACGGCGCGGACCCCCGGGGCGGGGTCCGAGGTGGAGACACCCATGACAGGATCAGCTACCTTTCCACCAAACGTTTGTTAGGTGGAAGGTAGCAGCGGATGGAGCTGGACGGGAGGGTCGTGGTGGTGACCGGCGGGACCCGGGGCGTCGGCGCCGGGATCGCCCGCGCCTTCGTACGGGCCGGGGCCCGGGTCGTCGTCTGCGCCCGGCGGCCACCGGAACGACCCGTCGACGGCGCCGCGTTCCTCCCGCTCGACCTGCGCGACCCCGACGCCACCGAGGACTTCTTCACCACCGTCGCCGACCGCCACGGACGCCTGGACACCCTCGTCAACAACGCGGGCGGAACCCCCTTCCGGCTGCTCACCGACGCCGGAGCCGCCCGCCACGCCCGGGTCCTGGAACTCAACCTCACCACCCCGCTCACCGCCTCCCTCGCCGCCCACCCCCATCTGCGGGCGGCCCGGGGCTCGATCGTGATGATCGGCAGCGTCAGCGCCACCCGCCCCTCCCCGGGCTCGGCCGCCTACGGCGCCGCCAAGGCCGGACTGGAGAGCCTCGCCCGCTCGATGGCGGTCGAGTGGGCCCCGGAGATCCGGGTCAACACCCTGGTCGTCGGCATGGTGCGGACCGCGTCCGCGCACCTCCACTACGGAGACGCCGAGAGCCGCTCGGCCGTCGCCCGGACCGTGCCGCTCGGCCGTCTCGCCGAGCCCGCCGACGTCGGTGACGCCGCCGTCTTCCTCGCCTCGCCGCGCGCGGCCTATGTCACCGGGGCCTCGCTACTGCTGCACGGAGGCGGGGAACGCCCCGCCTTCCTCGACGCCACCCGCCGGAGCTGAGGGAGCTGACGCCATGGGCAGGACAGGACTGTGCGAAGGACGCGTGGTCGTGGTGACCGGCGCGGGCCGGGGCCTCGGCCGGGCCCACGCGCTCGCCTACGCCGCCGAGGGGGCCAGAGTCGTCATCAACGACCTCCCTGACCCCGCCGGGTCCCCGGCCCGCAGGGTCGTCAACGAGATCCGCGCGGGCGGCGGGGACGCCCTCGCCCATGAGGGCGACATCGCCGCCGACCCGGGGGCCGCCGACCTCATCGGCGCCGCCCTGCGCCGCTGGGGGCGCGTCGACACCCTGGTCAACAACGCCGGGACACTGCGGGACCGGATGCTCGTCAACCTCGCCGAGGACGACTGGGACTCCGTCCTGAAGGTCCATGTCACCGGCTCCTTCCTGCCGCTGCGGCACGCCGCCGAGCACTGGCGGGAGCGCGCCAAGCGCGGCACCCCGGTCAGCGCCCGGGTCATCAACACCACCTCGGGCGCCGGACTCCTCGGCAGCGTCGGCCAGGCCAACTACGCCGCCGCGAAGGCCGGGGTCATCGCCCTCACCCTGGTCGCCGCCGCCGAACTCGCGCGCTACGGCGTCCAGGTCAACGCCATCGCCCCCGTCGCCCGCACCCGGATGACCGAAGCCGCCTTTCCCGGCCTTGACGCACCACCGGAGGACGTCTCCCCGCTGGTCGTCTGGCTGGGCTCGGCGGCGAGCGACGGGGTGACCGGACGGGTCTTCGAGGCGGAGTCCGGCCGGATCAGCGTCATGGAGGGCTGGCGCCGCGGCCCGACGGCCGAGAGCCCCATCCGCTGGACCCCGACGGCCGCGGGCGAGACCGCCCGCACCCTGCTGGCCCGCTCGGAACCACCGGGAACGGTGTACGGGGCGGGGTGAGTCACCGGAACCACGGACTCCTTAACGTCTGGCTGATACGGAACGGTTCCATCCATCCAGAATTCAGGTACTCACCCCTACTGACCTGAGTACCTTTCCCCAGCAGGGTTGAGCAATTGGGCAGCGGTGGAGGGTCAGGTCGGCTGGATACCGTCGTTGCCATGAACACCAACCAGACCTTCTCCGACGACAACCAGACGCCGTGATTTTCGCGGTTGCTCGCCTCCGGGGCGCTTTAGTCGAGATTCTCAGGCTCGACGTGCTCAGCCGCTCGTTCCTCGCGGCTTCCGCGCGACTCGCCTGAGAACTCGACGCGCCCCTTTGGCT
>NZ_JBHVHF010000107.1:0-23424 GCF_042800315.1 Streptomyces sp. NPDC057638 | reverse complement strand
GGTCACGTCCTGCGTGACACGGCCCGCGGCTTGGTGTGTGGTGCCCGTTCTCCCAGGGGACCTCCGGGTGTCCGCTAGGCGGACTTCCGGCTGTCCCGAGGATGCACGGCGATGTTCATGGCGCCGGAGCGCAGGACCGCCAGCCTCTCGGCCAGCACCTCCTCCAGCTCCTCGCGGGTACGCCGCTCCATGAGCATGTCCCAGTGCGTCCTCGCCGGCTTGCCCTTCTTCTCTTCGGGGCCGTCCCCGTCCACCAGGAGTGCCTGGGCGCCGCACGCCTTGCACTCCCACTCCGGCGGAATTTCCGCCTCTACCGAGAACGGCATCTCAAAACGATGTCCGTTCTGGCATGCGTACTCCACCGCCTGGCGCGGGGCCAGATCGATGCCGCGGTCCGTCTCGTAGCTGGTCACCACGAGGCGCGTGCCGCGGAGAGCTCGCTCACTCATGAATCGTGCCTCCCGGGCTTGTCGCCCACAGGACAGGTGTCGCTGTCGTCGTCATCCGGTCAACGTCCGGTCGGCCGTAAAGATTCCCGTTCCGGGTCATGCGTCGCCCGTCGTGCCGCTGCTTTCCCATGGTTGGGGTACCCGCCAGTGACCGGTTTGTCACATCTGACAGAAAGTGTCACCCAGTGATTTCACTTCTCCCATGCGCAGTAACGGTCCGCCTGGCAGGCCAAACGCGTACACTACCGCCCTTTCACTTCGGCGTCTAAATCCGGTTCCGTGATCGGTATTCCCCCCGGTACCCGGTTCAGACTCCCCGGAGGCGGCTATGGCCGGCCGTCCGGCGCCGTAGGTGTCCCTTCCCGCCACCCGGCCGTCGGCCGGTCGAACCCGTGTGCCCGTTCTTCTCAGCGCCCGCCCGCCGGGGCGGTTCCCGTGACCGGTTCCGGGGTCCGCTCCGGAGCGGGTTCGGGTCCGGCCTGCCCCGGCGCCGTCTTGGGGCCGGGTACCGCGAAGATCCGAAGGAAGAACTGGGCGAGCGGGCCGATGGTCACCGCGTAGGCGAGGGTGCCGATGCCCACGGAGCCTCCGAGGATGAAGCCGGTGGCCACGACCGTCACCTCCAGTCCCGTCCGTACCAGGCGGATCGAGCGGCCGGTGAGCCGGTGGAGGCCCGTCATCAGGCCGTCGCGCGGGCCGGGGCCGAAACGCGCCGCGATATAGAGGCCGGTGGCGGCGCCGTTGAGGACGATGCCCGCGACCATCAGGGGGATCCGGGCCGCGAGGGTGTCCGGCGCCGGTATCAGCGCCATGGTGACGTCCATGGCCACGCCGATGACCAGCACGTTGGAGACCGTGCCGAGCCCCGGGCGCTGGCGCAGCGGGATCCACAGCAGCAGCACCACCGCGCCGAGGAGGGTGGCCACGACACCGATCGACAGCCCGGTCCGTTCGGAGAGTCCCTGGTGGAGCACGTTCCACGGTTCGAGCCCGAGGCCCGCGCGCAGCAGCAGGATCGAGCTGAAGCCGTAGAGCGCCAGACCCGTGTAGAGCTGGATCAGCCGCCGGGTGAGGTGCCGTGCGGGGGGTGCTGACGCGTCGGGCGCCGAGGGCGGGATGGACGGTGCGGACGGTATGGGCGGTACGGGCGGTGCGGACATGAAAGAGCCCCCTCTGGTGACGCTGGACTGGGTCATGCCACTCTGTGGCTATGGAACAGAAGGCAACCATGGCCAATTCCGGGAAGGTGGACTGATTTCCATGGCTCAGTGGACTTCGGCTGTGGGAGCCTCCCAGCTCGCCCGGCAGCTCAACGCCCAGCAGCCCCGTCCCGGTGGTGCCGGGACCCGTAAGCCGCCCGCCTACCGGGCGCTGGCCGACGGGGTCCGGCTGCTGGTGCTGGAGGGGCGGGTTCCGGTCGCGGCCCGGCTCCCCGCCGAGCGCGAGCTGGCCCTGGCGCTCTCGGTGAGCCGCACCACCGTCGCCGCCGCCTATGAGGCCCTGCGCGGCGAGGGTTTCCTGGAGTCACGGCGGGGAGCGGGCAGCTGGACCGCCGTCCCGGCCGGGAATCCGCTGCCCTCACGCGGCCTGGAACCGCTGCCGCCCGAGTCCGTCGGCTCCATGATCGATCTGGGGTGCGCCGCGCTGCCCGCGCCCGAACCCTGGCTGACCCGGGGGGTCCAGGGCGCCGTGGAGGAGCTGGCGCCCTACGCGCACACCCATGGCGACTACCCGGCCGGTATCCCCGTACTGCGGCAGATGCTCGCCGACCGCTACACCGCGCGCGGCATCCCCACCATGCCCGAACAGATCATGGTCACCACCGGGGCGATGGGCGCCATGGACGCCATCTGCCATCTCTTCGGCGGCCGTGGCGAACGGATCGCGGTCGAGTCCCCCTCGTACGCCAACATCCTCCAGCTGATGCGCGAGGCGGGCGCCCGGCTGGTGCCCGTGGCCATGGCGGAGGAGCTCGGCGGCTGGGACCTGCCGCGGTGGCGGCAGGTGCTGCGGGACGCGGCCC
The DNA here is from genome assembly GCF_042800315.1 of Streptomyces sp. NPDC057638. Lineage (NCBI taxonomy): Bacteria > Bacillati > Actinomycetota > Actinomycetes > Kitasatosporales > Streptomycetaceae > Streptomyces > Streptomyces sp. NPDC057638. The sequence goes on along the minus strand of NZ_JBHVHF010000107.1, from coordinate 20,952 downwards.
CGCGGCTCGCCTACGTGGTCGCCGACTTCCACAACCCGACCGGCGCGCTGGCCGACGAGGACCAGCGGCGCGGGCTCGTGGACGCGGCGCGCTCGGCGGGAACGGTCCTCGTCGTCGACGAGACCATGGCCGAACTCCACCTCGACAAGGAAGTGGACATGCCCCGGCCGGTCTGCGCCTTCGACCCGGCGGGCTCCACCGTGATCACCGTCGGCTCGGCGAGCAAGGCGTTCTGGGCCGGGATGCGGATCGGCTGGGTACGCGCCGCCCCCGACGTGATCCGTTCGCTGGTCGCCGCCCGCGCCTACGCCGACCTCGGCACCCCCGTCCTGGAACAGCTGGCGATCGACTGGCTGATGCGCACGGGAGGCTGGGACGAGGCGGTCGCGCACCGGCGCGCCCAGGCCAGGGAGAACCGGGACGCCCTGGTCAGCGCCGTCGGGCGGGAGCTGCCGGAGTGGGAATTCACCGTTCCGTCCGGCGGGCTCACGCTCTGGGTGCGCACCGGCGGTCTGTCGGGGTCCCGGCTGGCCGAGGTCGGCGAGCGGGTAGGCGTACGGGTGCCGTCGGGGCCGCGCTTCGGGGTGGACGGCGCGTTCGAGGGTTTCGTACGGCTGCCGTTCACGGTCGGGGGCCCGGTGGCGGACGAGGCGGCGGCCCGGCTGGCGGCGGCGGCCCGGCTGGTGGAGACGGGGGCGACCACGGGGGTGGAGGCGCCGAGGACGTTCGTCGCCTGAGGGCGGCGGGCGGAGCCGCCGGACCCGAGGGGTGGCGGGCTGGGGCCTGGCAGGTCGGGCCTGGCGGGCCGGGCCTGGTGGGTCGGCCGGTGGTCGGGCGATGGCGGTGCGCCGGGTCCGCTGGGTGCCGTGTTCCGTCCGCCGCGTACGGAGGGACCGCCGTGTGCCGGGGGCGCCGTGTTCCGTGTGCCCCGGACGTAGGGATCGCCGTGCGCCGGGGCCCCGCGTACGGACCGCCGTTCGCCGGGTCCGTGCGTCCGGGGCGGCGCCCCACCGGCGCTCGACGGTGCGGCCGTCAGGTCTCGGAGGGCGTCTTCTGGAGGGGTCGTTTGCGCGGAGTGCGGCGCTTGGGCGGGAACAGCGGCGCCCCGCCCTCCGTACGGTGATCCGGCAGCAGTTCCAGCACCGCGCGCCGTTCCGTCTCGCTGCCGCCCTCGTCGTCGTACGGATCGGGCGTGGCCGGGACCTGGAGCCGCAGCACCGGGCCCGCGCCCAGCCGGGCGTAACCGCGCCCCGGCGGCACCTCGGGCGCGGGCGTGGTGTGCGGGGCGGCACCCAGCACGGCCCGGATCTGCCCGGGGGAGCCCGGCCCCAGCACCACCCGGGCCCGGCTGTGCGCCCACACCACGTCGGGGAGCGTGTCCAGACTGGTGAACTGCTCGGCCACCACCACCGTGACCCGGGCCGCCCGGCCGTGCCGCAGCACCACGTCGAGCAGCCACAGTGGATCGTCCCGCCCGTCGGCGGTGGCCAGTTGCCCCAGCACGCTGGGGCGGTCCACCAGGAGCCACAGGGGCCGGTGCTCCTCACCCGGCCGCCGGGTCCGCTGCTCTGCCTCCGGTCGGACGCCGCCCAGGGCGTCCAGCCGGCGCTCGGTCTCCCGCGCCGCCCACTCCAGGGCGTCCCACGCGCCCTGGGCCGAGCTCTCCACGGCCAGCACTCCCACGCGCCCGGCCAGGGCGGCGTACTCGGCGCTGCCGCCGCCCGCCACGATCAGGACGTCGCCGTGCGGGAGTCCCTGGAGCGCGATCGAGCGGAGCAGGGTGGTGGTGCCGCTGCCGGGCTCACCGACCGCCAGCAGGTGCGGTTCGGTGGAGCGGGGCCCGGTGCGCCAGATGACCGGGGAGGCGTCTTTGACCTCCGTACCGTCGGCGACCGGCACGGTGCGCCGCACGGCTCCGGCGTCCGTGAAGCCGAGGACCGTCTCGCCGGGCGCCGCCACGAAACGCTGGGCGGCGATGGAGGTGGAGAGCGCGGGCACCACGCTGAGCACCAGTTCGTTGCCCTCCTCGTCCCAGTCGAAGCGGTACTCGCGGCCCCGGCCCGACTTGGCGTACAGCAGCCGCTCGACAGTGGCCCGCGACTCGGCCTCGCCGTCGGTGAAGTACGCCGGGTAGCGCACCCGCAGATCCGTCAGCCGCCCCTCGGTGTCGAACGCCTGGTCGCTGAAGGCCGCCGTCCAGCGGCCACCGTGCGCGAAGAGCGGAGCGGGATCCTCGGGCGCGGTGAAGTACGGGACGAGGGCCTCGTAGAGCGACTGGAGCCGGCGGTCCTGGTCCTCGGCCGCCTGGCTCGCGCCGGTCCGCGCGGCCGAGGGCACCCGTCCGCGCCAGGCGGCCGCGCCCATCGTCGAGACCAGGGCCAGCGGTGGCCCGTACGGGACGAGGACCACGGCCACGACGCCCGCCGCCAGCAGGAGGAGCGTCGGGCCGCGTCGCTCCCTGGGCGTGGTGGACCACTTACGGCGGGCATCGCCCGCCAGCAGCCGCAGACCACGGGAGACGGTGATCAGCGGGTGGAGCACGTCCGTGGCGCCGTCGGCGGCGGTGCGCGCGAGCTCCCTGCCCCGGGCGAGCCGCGCCCTTCCGCCGCTCAGGACGGATCGCCCCCGGTGGGGAGCTGACCGGCCGCCGGTGCGGGCGGACCGGCCGTGCGCCAGGGCGGACCGGCCCTGGGTCAGGAGGCGGGGAAGGGGGCTCCGGGCCACTGCGGTCTCCTCGTGGAGAAAGGAAGGCTGAACGGGCTGGGGGGAGTCGGGGGAGCGGAACGGGGGGCGTGGGGAGCGCCGGGGGCGGCGGCGGTCAGAACTTGATCCCGCCGAGCAGGCTGGCCAGGCTCTCGCTGCCCGCCGTGATGCTGGGGGCGATGGCCGTGCCCGCGAGGAAGAAACCGAAGAGGGCGGAGACGATGGCGTGCGACGCCTTCAGGCCGTCCTTGCGGAAGAACAGGAAGACGATGATCGCGAGCAGCACCACGCCTGACATGGAGAGGATCATGAGGTTCTCCTGGGTGAGGGGACAGTCACCTTGAGTCCTTCCAACCTCACAGGAAGTACCTATGCGATAAAAGGTGCGAACGGGTGAAAAATGCGGTATTTCACCGCAGTGGCGGACGGGATGTCCCCGCTCGACGGGCACACTGCGCGCCCGCACGGCAGAGTGCCCCCGGCCGGTCCGCCCTCGCCGCGTTCTCCATCCGGCCCGTCGTGGGCTCCCCGGGGCCTGCTGTCGGTTCCCCGGGGCCTGTCGCTGGTTCCGTCGCCGGTACTCGTTTCGGGCGCCGCGCGTCCTGCGCCGGTCCTCGCTCCGGGGTGCCGCCGGGTCGCGCTCGGCGCGGGTTCGGGGCCGGCTCGGCGCGGACGGGGTGCCGGACCGCTCGGCCGGCCACCCTCTGGGCGCGCGCCCCCGGCGTGCATCGCCGGAACTCCTCCTCCGCGCTGGTCAGCGGCGAGGGTGGCAGTAATCTGTCGGTTCACTCGCACGGTCGTTCCCGCCGTGCGCCCAGCTTCCCCGTCGTGACAGCCGTTGTGACAGTCGTCGTGACAGCCGTTGTGAAAGCCCGCAGAAATCCGCAGAAATCCGCAGAAAGGAGGTCTCCCATGAGTGAGACTCCGGATCCCGAGGTGATCCACCTCGCGACCAAGGTCTTCGACCTGGCCCGCCAGGGGGAGACCGAGGCCCTCGCCGCGTATGTCGACGCGGGGGTTCCAGCCAACCTCACCAATGACCGGGGTGACACGCTGGTGATGCTCGCCGCCTACCACGGGCACGCGGAGGCCGTCGCCGCGCTGCTGGAACGGGGCGCCGAGCCGGACCGCCCCAACGACCGGGGGCAGACCCCGCTGGCGGGCGCCGTCTTCAAGGGAGAGGACGCGGTGATCCGGGCCCTCCTGGACGGCGGGGCCGATCCGACCGCCGGAACCCCGTCCGCGGTGGATACCGCGCGCATGTTTGGGAAGACAGAGCTTCTGGAGCTGTTCGGCGAACGGTGAGCCCCATGGGGTCCTCGGTCCGTACGAACGGAACCGGGACCGGCAGCGCGCGCCGCAGCGGCGGGCGTGGACGGCCTCAGCGGGACGAGCACCGCAGTACCAGCAGTACCAGCAGGAGAAGCGGTATCAGCAGCACCAGCAGTACCAGCGGTACTGGTAGCGCCAGCGGTACCAGTGGAACACGCGGTATGCAGCACCAGCGGTACGAGTGGCATCAGCACCAACAGCACTCCCGGGGACGTCCCGGGGAGTTCCCGGGCGAGGGACCGGCGCCCCGGGGCGCTCCCCGTGCCGACCCCGGTCCCGGTCAGGCCCCGGCGGGCCCGGCAGGTGCCGTCACGGCCCGGCGGATCCCCGGAGGGGCACCCGCCGTTTTCCCGCGACGTCCCTGGCAGGCGCCCGGAAGGGGCGTCGTAAATGTGGTCGCGGTGGCGATATGGGTGGGTCATCATGACGACGGGCCCTGCCCCGGACATCACCGGGAATTCCCCCTGGGGCCACCGACGAGAGGCAGGAAGATGGTCAACACGGAGTGGAAGAAGCGGACGACGCGAATGGCGCGGACGAAGACGGGTCGCCCCACGTGGCGCAGCGCGGCCTAGACATCTTCTGTCCCCGGTTGCGTCGAGAGCTTGATGTGAGGCTTTCCCCATGTTCGATCCAGTCATAGCGCCGAGCGGCACGCTCCTCGGGCTGTTGCAGCGGGGCCGTGGTGACGGCACCCTGCACGCGCTCGCGGCTCCCCGTGCCGACGCGCTCGCCGCGCTCAACCACTGCGTGCTGAACGACCCCCGTCACGACTGGCAGGTCGAGAACCGCTCCCTGTACTACGCACGCCTGTATCTGGACCTCGACGGCGGTCTGGAGGAGATCCAGCGCCATCTGTACGACGCGGAGGACCACCTCGACACCGACGAGGTCAGAACCGGCCTCCCGCTCGCGGTGCTCGGCCATCTCGCGTCGTACGGCAGGACCGACGCCCTGACGCTGCTCCGCGGCTACGCCGCGACCGGCGCCAACTGGGCCTGGGCCCTGGACGAGCTGGCCCTGCGCGATGACGACGCGGGGCTGCGCGCCCTCGCCCCGCCGATCCTCGCGAGGTTCCCGGCGACGCCCGAGGGCGACGCCGAGCTCGCCACCACCGTGCGGGACGCCTTCGAGCCCCGCCCCTGGCGGCTGTGGGCCGACGATCCGCGCGCCTCGGTCGGCGCCAGGATCCGGGCGGCCCAGGAGGCCGGTTCCTTCGACCTCTGGCAGCGCCAGATGCGTCCGAGCGGCCCCCGGCCCGGCTGGAGCGTCCAGGCCGTCCTCGCCTGGGCGGAGGAGGGCCTGGGGCGCGGCACGCCGCTGCACGTCCCCGCCGCCCGGTGTCTCGCGGCGGTCGCGGGGCCCGAGGACCGGCCGGTGATCGTCGAGGCCGCCCGGGAGGGCACCGACGGCGCCCGCGGCGCCGCGCTGCACTACCTGGCCGACTCCCGGGACCCCGCCGTCCTCGATCTGATCGAGCGGGCCGTCTCCACCGGCCCGCGTACCGTCGCCGACGCCGCGATCTCGGCGTTCGAGCGGATGTGCGGCGATGAGGCCGTCGACCGGGCCCGGGGCTGGGTCCACCGGCCCGACGCGCTCGGCGCCTCCGCCGCCGGTGTGCTGGCCTGCCGGGGCACCGGCGCCGACGCCCGGTTCGTTCTCGGGGCGCTCCGGGAGACCGTGCGCGCCGATGGTCCGGACGCCCCCGGGCTCTGGGCCCTCGTGGACGGCACGGGCCGTCTCGGGATCGGGTGCGCCGCCCCCGTACTGCGCCATGTCTACCGCGAGACCGCCTCGTCCCGGCTCCGGGGCCACGCCGCCCGCGCGCTGGCCGCCACGGATCCCTCCTTCGCCACGGGCTTCGCTGTCGAGTGCCTCTGGGACTGTGAGGAGTCCACCCGGGAGGTCGGCGCGCGCCACGCGGAGACCGGAGACGCCCGGGTGGCGGAGCGGCTGCGCCGGCTCGCGGCGGATCCGGCCGAGGAGGCCGAGGTCCAGCTCGCGGTCCGCAGCCGGATGGGCGGTACGGACCAGCCCGCGCGCTGACGCGGGGCGGTGGGACCGTCCGCCTCCGCGTTCCGTGATGTGGGCGGGTCACCGTTCCCCTGCCGGCCGGTGAGTCGTTCCCGTACCGGCTGACCGGCTGACCGGCTGACCGGCTGACCGGCTGACCGGCTGACCGGCTGACCGGCTGACCGGCGACGGGGCGATCGGTCGGTCGGCTCGTCACTGACCGACCCGTGACGCGGCGGGGCCGACCGACCGGCCGGGTTCGGCCGTGCCCCGCCGGTCGGTCGGTCGGTCGGCCCCGTGGGCTCCTGCCCCGGACCCTCGTACCGGCTCCCGCCCCGGACCCTCGTACGGCTCGTACTGGCTCTCGTGCCGGGCGGTCCCGGGCGGTCCCGGGCGGTACGTACGACGGCCGCCGGATGCCGCCGTACCGCCGCGCGGGCGCGGGCGTGGGGCGCGGCGCGTTGCCAGAATGGGGGGATGGACCCGCGCTGGGAGTTCTGGATCGACCGCGGCGGAACCTTCACCGACATCGTCGGCAGACGCCCCGACGGACGGCTGGTCAGCGGAAAGCTGCTCTCGCACGATCCCGAGCGCTACCGGGACGCCGCCGTCGCGGGCATCCGGCGACTGCTCGGGCTCGCACCGGGGGAACGGGTGCCTCCGGAGCGGGTGGCCGCGGTCCGGATGGGCACCACCGTCGCCACCAACGCGCTGCTGGAGCGGCGCGGCGAGCCGACCGTCCTCGTCATCACCGAGGGCTTCGGCGACGCGCTGCGTATCGCCTACCAGAACCGGCCCCGGATCTTCGACCGGCGGATCGTGCTCCCCGAGACCGTCTACGAGCGGGTCGTGGAGGTCCCCGAACGCGTCGACGCGCACGGCGAGGTCGTCCGCCCGCTCGACCTCGACACCGTCACCGAGCGGCTGCGGGCCGCCCACGCCGACGGCTTCCGCGCCGCCGCCGTCGTCCTGGTGCACGGCTACCGCCGTCCCGACCACGAGACGCGGATCGCGGAGGCCGCCCGAGCGCTCGGCTTCACCCAGGTCAGCTGCTCCCATGAGGTCAGTCCGCTGATCCGGCTGGTGCCGCGCGGTGACACCACCGTCGTGGACGCCTATCTCTCCCCGGTACTCCGGCGGTACGCCGACGAGGTCGCCGCCGAACTCGACGGCCTGCGGCTGATGTTCATGCAGTCCAACGGCGGGCTGCGGGAGGCCGCCCATGTCCGGGGCAAGGACGCGGTGCTCTCCGGCCCGGCCGGGGGAGTCGTCGGTATGGCCCGTACGGCCGCGCTGGCCGGATATGACCGCGTCATCGGCTTCGACATGGGCGGCACCTCGACGGACGTCTCGCACTACGCGGGCGCGTTCGAACGCGAGCTGGGGACCCAGGTCGCCGGGGTGCGGATGAGCGCGCCCATGATGAGCGTCCACACCGTCGCCGCGGGCGGGGGTTCCGTGCTGCACTTCGACGGGCGGCGCTACCGGGTCGGCCCCGACTCGGCGGGCGCCCGGCCCGGCCCCGCCTGCTACCGCCGGGGCGGGCCGCTGACCGTCACCGACGCCAACGTGATGCTCGGACGGGTGCAGCCGGACCACTTCCCCGCCGTCTTCGGCCCGGACGGTGACCAGCCGCTCGACGCGCACGTGGTGCGAGAACGCTTCACCGCGCTCGCCGAGCGGGTGCGGCGCGAGACCGGCGTCACGCCCACACCCGAGGAGGTCGCCGCGGGGTTCCTGGAGATCGCCGTCCTCAATATGGCGAACGCGGTCAAGAAGATCTCCGTACAGCGCGGCCGTGACATCACCCGCTACGCCCTGAACTCCTTCGGCGGCGCCGGGGGACAGCACGCCTGTGCCGTCGCCGACGCGCTCGGCATGGACACCGTGATCGTGCCACCGCTGGCCGGGGTGCTCTCCGCGTACGGGATCGGGCTCGCCGACGCCACCGCGATGCGCGAACACGCGGTCGAGGAGGAACTCGGCGAGCGGAGCGTGGCACGGACGCGCGCCCTGTGTGCCGCGCTCGCCGAGCGCACCCGCGCCGAGCTGCGCGCCGACGGGGTGCCCGAGTCCGCGCTCTCCACCCGGGCGCGGGTGCTGATCCGCTACGCGGGGACCGACGCCGCCCTGCCCGTCGCCCTCGACTCGGCCGCCGCGATGCGGGACGCCTTCGAGGCCGACCATCGAGCCCGCTACGCCTTCACCATGGACAAACCGCTGGTCATCGAGGCGGTCTCGGTCGAGGCGACCGGGGCCGCGGGGGAGGTGGGGGCCGACCGCCCGGGGGGCCTGGCCGCCGTGGAGCCGGGCGGGACCGCGCCGGTACGGGTGCGGATGTTCGACGCCGAGGCCGGGACCCACCGTGATGTGCCCCTGTACCAGCGGTCCGTGCTGGGGCCGGGCGACACCGTGGCGGGACCGGCGGTCATCGCCGAGCCGGACGCGACGACCGTCGTCGATTCCGGATGGCGGGCCCGGGTCCATGAGCACGGGGCGCTGCTGCTGACCCGGGCGGCCCCCAGGACCGGGCGGACCGCCGTCGGCACCGGGGCGGATCCGGTGCTGCTGGAGGTCTTCAACAACCTCTTCATGTCGATCGCCGAGCAGATGGGCGTCCGGCTGGAGAACACCGCGCACTCCGTCAACATCAAGGAGCGGCTCGACTTCTCCTGCGCGCTCTTCGACCCCGAGGGGAATCTGATCGCCAACGCGCCCCATATCCCCGTCCATCTGGGCTCGATGGGGGAGTCGATCAAGGAGGTACTGCGGCGCGGTGGGGACGGGATCCGGCCCGGCGATGTCTACGCCATCAACGACCCGTATCACGGAGGCACCCATCTGCCCGATGTGACGGTCGTGACGCCGGTCTTCGGGGGTGGTGGTGGGGCGTGGGGCGGTGACGGGGTCGAGGGTGAGCGGGCTGGTGGCGAGGAGGCCGGTGAGGCTCATGGTGAGGGTGGCGCCTCCGCGAGGGGCGAGGCGGCTGGCGGCGAAGGCGCCCCTGAGCCGGGTGACGCGTCCGGCAGGGGCGGGGCCGGGCGGGGTGGGGTGAGGGGCAGGGGTGAGGCTGGCCGGGGTGGGGTGACGGGCCGGGGTGGGGTGACGGGCCGGAGTGAGACTGGGCGGGCCGGGGTGACAGGGCGGGGTGACGCGTCCGCGCGGAAGCTCCGTTTCCTGGTCGCCTCGCGGGGCCACCACGCCGAGATCGGCGGGATCACCCCCGGTTCGATGCCCGCCTTCAGCCGGACCATCGAGGAGGAGGGAGTCCTCTTCGACAACTGGCTCCTGGTCCGGGACGGACGGCTGCGCGAGCGGGAGACCCGGGAACTGCTGACCGGGGCCCGCCACCCCTCGCGCGCCCCCGACATCAACATCGCCGACCTCCGGGCCCAGATCGCCGCCAACGAGAGGGGCATCGAGGAACTCGGCCGCATGGTCGAGGAGTTCGGGCTCGATGTGGTCCATGCCTATATGCGCCATGTACGGGAGAACGCGGAGGAGTCCGTCCGCCGGGTCATCGCCCGGCTCCACGACGGCTCCTACCGCTATGAGACCGATGGCGGCGCGGTGATCCAGGTCGCCGTCCGGGTCGACCGGGCCCGTCGCGACGCCGTCCTCGACTTCACCGGGACCTCGGCGCTGCGGCCCGGCAACGACAACGCGCCGACCTCGGTGGTGCTCGCCGCCGTCCTCTATGTCTTCCGCACCCTGGTCGGTGCGGACATCCCCCTCAACAGTGGCTGTCTCGTCCCCCTGGAGGTGCGGGTGCCCGAGGGCTCCATGCTCGCGCCGACCCATCCCGCCGCGACGGTGGCGGGCAATGTCGAGACCTCCCAGGCCATCACCGGGGCGCTCTACGCGGCTCTGGGCGTCCAGGCCGAGGGCTCCGGCACGATGAACAACCTCACCTTCGGCAACGACCGGGTGCAGTACTACGAGACCATCGCCTCCGGCTCCGGCGCGGGTGCTGGCTTCGACGGCGCGGACGCCGTCCAGACCCATATGACCAACTCGCGACTGACCGACCCCGAGATCCTGGAGTGGCGGCTGCCGGTGCGAGTGGACTCCTTCTCGGTACGGGAGGGCAGCGGCGGCCGGGGGCGGTGGCACGGCGGTGACGGGGTGATCCGCAGGCTCCGCTTCCTGGAGCCGATGACGGTGACCCTGCTCACCGGACACCGCCGGATCGCCCCCTACGGACTGGCGGGCGGGGGCGAGGGCGCCCTCGGCGTGAACCGTGTGGAACGGGCGGACGGGACCGTGACCGAGCTGGCGGGCGTGGACTCGGTGCTGGTGGAACCGGGCGATGTGCTGGTGGTGGAGACACCCGGCGGCGGAGGGTACGGGGAGGAGTGAGCCCGGTGCGCGTGCCTGCCCCCCGGCCACGCGCCGCCGACATCCGCCCGCCGGTGAGCCACACCAGAACGCGCCGGGTGCGGCGCCAGGCACCGCCGGGCCACCACCGTACGGGGACAGGGCCGGGAGCGGCTCGGCCGGTCGGGACGGCCGGGCCGACCGGGATAACGGGGGTGGCTGAGGCGGCCGGGACAGTCGAGGCGGCTGGGATGGTCGGCGTGACGGGCGTGACGGGCGTGACGGGTGCGACCGGGGTGGCCCAGGCGCGAGGGGCAGTTGGGGCGGCCGTGACGGCCAGGGCGGCTGAGGCGGTCGGGAACTCACCGTACCGCCACGAAGCGGACCGGTGTCCCCGGCACTGTCTGTGCCGCCGCCGCCAGATCGCGCTCGTCGGCCACCGCCACCACCGGATAGCCGCCCGTGGTGGGATGGTCCGCGAGGAAGACCACGGGCAGACCGTCCGGGGGCACCTGCACCGCGCCCAGGACCATGCCCTCGCTGGCGAGTTCACCGCCCCGGGCCCGTTCCAGCGGGGGGCCGGAGAGCCGGAGCCCGATCCGGTTGCCGGCCGCCGAGGCCCGGTGGAGACCACGGGTCAGCGTCCGGAGCGCGCCCGGGGTGAACCAGTCGGCGCGCGGGCCGAACCGTATCCGGAGCACCAACTCGGCCGGAGGCGCGGGCCAGGGCGCCAGACCGTCCACGGCCCCGGCGACGGCGCCGCCGACCGGGCGTCCCAGCGGCAGCACCGCCCCGTCCACCAGCGGCGGCGGGCCGAGGCCCGACAGCAGATCGGTCGACCGGCTCCCGAGGACGGGCTCGACCGCGATCCCGCCGGAGAACGCGAGATAGCTCCGGACGCCCGCGGTGGCGCGGCCCGCTTCGAGCAGCGCCCCCGCCGCCACCCGTACCGGGGCGCCGAAGGCCACCGGACGTCCGTCGACCGTCACCGGGCAGGGCGCTCCACCGACGGCGACGGTCACCGCGCGGCGCGGGCGGACCGCGCAGCCGGTGAGTGTGGTCTCCAGTACCGCCGCGTCCCCGGCGTTGCCCACCAGCCGGTTGACGAACGCGGCGGCGCCCGGATCGAGCGCCCCCGAGCGGGGCACCCCCAGATGGGCGTGGCCGGGCCGCCCGGTGTCCTGCACGGTCGTCAGCGCCCCGGCCCGGACGACGGCGAGGGCTCGGTCCGTCATCGCCCCTCCGGTACGAACCGCACCCGGGTGCCCGGCGCCAGCAGCGCGGCGGGCTCGCGTCGCGGATCCCACAGCTCCAGTTCCGTGCGGCCGATCAACTGCCAGCCTCCTGGGGACGAACGGGGATAGATCCCGGTGTACGGACCGGCGAGCCCGAGCGAGCCCGGGGGCACCGCCGTGCGCGGAGTCGCCCGCCGGGGCACCCGATACCGCTCGGGCAGCCCCGTGAGATAGCCGAACCCCGGCGCGAAGCCGCAGAAGGCGACCCGGAACTCGGCCGCCGAATGGATCGCCGCCACCTCCTCCTGTGTGACCTCCCAGAGCGCGGCGACCTCCGCCAGATCCGGTCCGTCATAGCGCACTGGTATGTCGATGACCGCCTCCGGCCGCGCGGTCAGCGGCGGAACGACCCACTCCAGCACCTCGCGGGCGAACCGGCCGGGGTCGTCGAGCCCATCGAGCAGTACCGTGCGCGCGGCGGGCACGATCTCCCGCACCGGAGGCAGTGCCCCCGCCGCCCGTCGCCGCATGAGTTCGGCGTGGAGCGCCCCGGCCTCCTCCGCGTCCGCCAGTTCGATCAGCAGGGCCCGGTCACCGACCGGCAGCGACCTCATACGAACGACTCCACCCGTACACCCACCGTCTCCAGCCGCTCCCGTACCCGCCGGGCGAGCGCCACCGCGCCCGGTGTATCGCCGTGGAGACAGAGCGAGCGTGCTCGCACCGGCACCGACCGTCCACCGTGGGAAGTGACGACACCGAAGCGGGCCATGCTGATGGACCGCTCCACCACCGCCGTCTCGTCGGTGATCACCGCCCCCTCCTGTCCCCGGGGCACCAGCGTGCCCTCGGGGGTGTAGGCGCGGTCCGCGAACGCCTCGGTGATCACGGGTAGTCCGGCCTTCTCGGCGAGCGCGTGCAGGATCGAGCCGGGCAGCCCCAGCAGTGGCAGCCGCTCCCCGGAGAGCAGCACCCCCTCGACCACGGCCGCCGCCTGCTCCTCGTCATGGACGACCCGGTTGTAGAGCGCGCCATGGGGCTTGACATAGGAGACCCGCGAACCGGCGGCGCGCGCGAAGATCTCCAGTGCCCCTATCTGATAGGCGATCTCGGCGGCCAGCTCCGCCGCCGGTACCTCCATCGAGCGCCGCCCGAACCCAGCGAGATCGCGGTACGAGACCTGTGCGCCGATCCGTACCGAGCGCTCGGCCGCGAGGCGGCAGACCCGGCGCATGGTCGGGGCGTCGCCCGCGTGGAAGCCGCAGGCGACATTGGCGCTGGTGATGACCGAGAGCAGTTGCTCGTCATCCGTCAGCCTCCAGCGGCCGAAGCCCTCGCCGAGATCGGCGTTGAGGTCGATGGACGCCCAGGTCATACGGTCCTCCCCGTTGTCGTGCCGTGCCGTGCCATGTGATGTGGTGCCGTGCCGTGCCGTTCAGGCCGTGCGAGCCGTGCGAGCCGTGCGGGCCGGCACGGCCATCCGTATGCGGTCGTGCTCGTCAGGGGTGTCGCCGGGGACACCCCCGATGACCGTCGGCCCCGGCGCGCCCGGGAGGGCGGACGGTGGCCGGGACGCCGTCGCCATCGGGGGAGAGGCCACCCCGCGGACCCGCGCCGCCGATCGGCCACCGCGCGCGGCGGCCACCATGACCGCCCACCGCCGGTCGCGTGCCCGTGCCTGTGGGCGCGAGTGTGAGCGTGGGCGTGCCTGCGATCTGTCCGTCGTGTGGTTCACACCAACTCCTTGCCCCGAGTCTCCGGAAGACCGGCGAGCGCCACCACGGCGAGACCGTAACCCACGGCACCGAGCGCCAGCGCGCCCCCGACGCCCCAGCTGTCGGAGAGGAAGCCGACGAGGGTCGGCAGGAACGCTCCCACCGCGCGCCCGCTGTTGTAGGTGAAGCCCTGGCCGGTCCCCCGGACCTCCGTCGGATACAGCTCGCTGAGGAACGAACCGAAACCACTGAAGATGGCGGACATACAGAACCCCAGAGGGAAACCGAGCACCAGCAGCAGCTCGTTGGCCCCCTCGGGTATCTGGGTGTACGCGAGCACCCCGAGGGCCGAGAGCACCGCGAAGAGCATGATGTTCCGCTTGCGGCCGATGCGGTCGGTGAGATACCCGCCGGTGAGATAGCCGATGAAGGCGCCGGATATGAGGAGGGCCAGATAGCCGCCGGTGCCGACCACGGTCAGTCCGCGCTCGGTCTTGAGATAGGTCGGCACCCAGGTCGCCAGCGTGTAGTAGCCGCCCTGGACCCCGGTGGACAGCAGGGTCGCGAAGAGCGTGGCCCGCAGCAGCCGCCCACGGAAGATCGTGGCGAAGGAGCCGCGCCGGGTGCTCGCCGCGCGCTGGGCCGCGGCGGCGGGGGCGTCGGTGACATGGCGCCGTACATAGACCAGCAGCAGCGCGGGGAGCGCGCCGGTCCAGAACATCACCCGCCAGGCGATGTCGTCGTCGAGGAACGCGAAGACCAGGGTGTAGACGAGGACGGCGAGGCCCCAGCCCGCCGCCCACGCGCTCTGCACCGCTCCCAGGGTGCGCCCCCGGTGCTTCGCCGTCGCGTACTCCGCGACCAGGATCGCGCCGACCGCCCACTCACCGCCGAACCCCAGGCCCTGGAGCGCCCGGAAGAGCATCAGCGTCTCGTAGTTCGGTGCGAAGCCGCAGGCCACGGTGAAGACGGCATACGTGGCCACCGTGACCATCAGCGCCTTCACCCGGCCGATCCGGTCGGCGAGGATCCCGGCGAGTGCGCCGCCGAGCGCCGAGACCACCAGCGTGACGGTGGTCAGCAGCCCGGTCTGTCCGTTGTCCAGGCTGAAGTACGCCGAGATCGCCACCATGCTCAGCGGCAGCGTGAAGTAGTCGTACGAGTCGAGGGCGTAGCCCCCGAAGGCGCCGCCGAAGGCCCGGCGGCCCCGGGGGCCGAGCATCCGCAGCCAGGAGAGCGGGCCGTCCGAGGGGGGACCGGACCGATGGTGCTCCGTCTGGGTCGTACTCATCCGCACCTCACAGAAGGGGAGATGGAGCGGCCGACATACGCGATGCTGCCACCGTAGAGGATTGTTGAACAATCCGACAAGGGGTTTGTGGGCTCGTCCTCTCTCCAACTGCCCTGCTTCTACGATGGGGACCGGGCGTCGGCCGAGGTGGACGACGCGGACGAGAGAGGGGCGCCGTGGCGACGACGGAGCCAGACATCCAGCGGACCGCGGGGGCGGCGGCGTCCGACACGCTCGGCGAACTCGCCGCGGACCGGGCGCTGCTGGGCCGCACCAGCACGGCGGAGCGGGTCGCGGACATCCTGCGCACCCGGATCGCCGAAGGGTTCTTCCGGCCGGGGGAGCGCCTCTCCGAGGAGAACATCGGCAAGGCGTTGGGCGTCTCCCGCAACACGCTGCGCGAGGCGTTCCGGCTGCTGACCCATGAGCGGCTGCTCGTCCACCGGCTCAACCGGGGTGTCTTCGTCCGGATGCTCGCGGTCCAGGACGTCATCGACATCTACCGCACCCGGCAACTGGTCGAGTGCGCCGTCCTGCACGATCTCGGCGACCCTCCGTACACCCTCGACCTCCTCGACGAGGCGGTCGGCGGCGGCGAGCGCTCCGCGCGGGAGCGGGACTGGCGGGGCGTCTCCACCGCCAATATCCACTTCCACCGCGAACTGGTGGCCCTCGCGGGCAGCGCCCGCACCGACGAACTCATGCGCAGCGTCCTGGCCGAACTCAGGCTCGCGTTCCATGTCGTGGCGGACCCCCAGGCGCTGCACCAGCCCTTCCTCGTACGCAACCGGGGCATCCTCGAAGCCCTGCGCTCGGGCGACCGTACGGAGGCGGAGCGGCTGCTCGCGGAGTACCTCGCGGACTCACGGACGACGGTGGTGGAGACCTACGCGCGGGTGGTGGCGGAGGAGCGGTAGGGCGGGTGCCCGCCGGGCGGCACGGGTCGGGAGCGTGTCGCGCGGGCCGGGGTGACGGTCCGGCGGGGGCTCCGGCGCGCGGGCCGGACCGACGGGGCCGCACCGCGGCTCCGGTGCGCGGGCCGGAGCGACGAGGGCCCGGGCCGCGCGCCGTGCTCCTCCGCGGCTTCGGTGAACCCGCGCCCGGAGGTCAGGTGCCGCGGGAGGGGCCCCGCGTCGGCCCAGCGGCGCCGACGGTGTACGGAAAACCCCCAAGGTGCTGGTTTTCTGCTGTTTCGCATAGTTCATCCGGATGATCCGTCCGGCGGCGTCGCGGGTCCCACCAGGGCGGCGAGGACACCGTCCCGGGGTCGTCGGCCCGCCCGGCGGAACGCGACGCTCCACGGGGACGTGCCTCCTCGCCCCTTGCCCGTCGCCCGTCGCCCGTCGCCCCGGCGGCCCGGTGCGACAGGTGCGTGGGCGCGGGTCAGGCGGTGGCGAGTCCGTCGGAACGTCGAACGGGCGCGGACCACCGGGGGTTGGGACCGCTGGGCCGCCGTGACTCCGGGCCCGCCCGGGGACGCCGGGAGAACGGGTCCGGCGGGGCGCCTCCGCGCCGTTTCGACCGTTGTCAGTGCGAGGACCTAATCTGTGCAGCGTGACTTCGCCTGCCTCGACGGAACCCGTTCCGCCCCAGCTCAGCGCGGGGCCGCGCCCCGCGCAGGGCCCGGCCGCCGACGAGGGGCTGGCGCGGCGGCTGCGCGCGCTCGCCTGCACCGCGCCGCTGCACGACCTCGACGCGCGCAAGGCGAACCTCGCGGGTGAGTACACGGTGTACGCGATGGCGGAGGTGGCCCTCGCCGCCATCGACCTCGTCACCCTGCACATGGACTTCGACACCGGCGCCGACGCCGACCAGATCGTCGCCCGGCTGCTCCCCCGGATCGCCGCCCAGGCACCTGCGCGCCCCGCCGCGGAGCACGAGCGGGTCGCCCGCTGGGTGCTGGAGAACCTGATCAACGTCGGCAGCGTGGACCGGGGCTTCCGCGCCGTCTACGGCACCTTCGGCGCCGACGGTGTCTACCTCCGCCGTGACTACGACTTCAAGCTGATCGAGGAGGTCGCGGGCCACGGCGGCATGGTCTATCTGCGGACCACGGACGAGGCGGTCAACGTCCTCGTCGGCGCCCTCGACACGGACGTCACCAGCGCGCAGATCGCGGCCGAGGTGAAGCTGGAGGTCCTCATCAGCCGGGGCAGGCTCGCCGACGCCCAGCTCGCCGCCGAGCAGGCCCGTTACCGCACGGTGCAGTACGCGGAGACCCTCCGCCGCACCCTGGAGGCCACCCGGCGCAACGTCCGTGCCGTCGACTGGCTCAACACCGTGCCCGACATGATCGCCGAGGCGCTCGACCACATCGCCGACCGCTACCGCCATGAGAACGCGATCCTCACGAACATCCGCAAGGCACGGGACGAGGCGGAGACCGGCTCCGACCCGAAGACCGCCGAGCACAAGCGCCGCGCCGCCGAACTGGTCGACATCGTCAAGGACTGCATCCGCCGCCACACCCAGCTCCAGTCCCGGCTGCTGGAGGCCGGTCCCCTCTTCCGGGCCGAGCAGGACCGCCAGGCCTTCGCCCGGCCCACCCTCCACACCGGTCTCGACCTCTATGGGCAGCTCGTGGCCCCCGTGCTGACACTGCCGCTGGAGTCGGCCGTCCGGGTCACCGACGCGTTCTTCGCCCGGGGCACGGGACCCCGTACGCCGACCGCCGTCCGCGTTGGCGACCTGGTCGATCTGCTGCTGACGCCCCCGGTGGAACGGGAGCACCTGGGCGCCGAGATGCCCGAGCCCGATCTGATCGCCACTCCCGACGACAGCCGGTTCAGCGAGGAGCAGCTCGCCAGCGCCATGGAGCTGCTCGACCTGGAGCACGACGCGCCCCGCCGTCTCTCCGGCCTGCTCGCGGAGGCCCGTCGTCGCGACCCCGATCTGCCCTATCTGGTCGCCCTCCTCGCCATCCACGCGGCGAGCCCTCCCGTCGGCACCGCCTACCGCCAGGGCGAGGAGCGCCTGCTGTTCGCGGTCGACGACGGCACTCGGCTGGACGATCCGGAGTTCGGTGGCGCGGACCTCATCGTGGGCATGGCCCTCCTCGACGCCGCGGGCATGGCGGCGGACCGTACGGAGGCGGCGTGAACCGTTCTCGTTGTCCACGGTCCGCTGGGGTGCTGACCCGTTCCCGTCCCGCACCGCCCATGGTGTCCCTGTCGTCTCGCGCGCCGTCCGTGGCGGCGGCCGTGGTGACCCGATCCCGCCCGCCATCGTCTACCGGCGTTCCCGGGGCCATCCGTTCCCCCCGGGTGCGGCCCTCGGCTGGTCCGGGCGCCGGGCGCCGATCCCGGTGGGCGCGGACGGCTCGTGCCTCCGCCGGGTTCCGCCCGCTCCGGGTGCGGTCGGCCCTGGTCCCCGCCGTGGTCCGTTCCCGCCGTGCCGCACGCGCGGGTGATTCCACCGGCCGCCCGGTCCGTCCTGTGCGACCCGGGGCCGCCCCGGCCCACGCCCGGACGCGGTACGACAGATGGGTACGGGTGGTCTCCGCCGCGATCCGCCCCCGCCCGGGGCGGCCACGGCCCGCGTCCGGTGGGCGCGCCCTCACCTCCGTACCACCGTTCCCCCCGTCATCGACCGACCCCACCCACCGCACTGCCCGCACCGCGCCAGAGGAGACCACCCCGTGACCGAGTACCACGCCGAGCCGGATGTCTGGCGTGAGCCGGTCGCGGGGGAGTCGGCCGGGGTGCCGGGCGGCCCCGGACCGGCGGCCGACGGCACGGACGGGGGAGGGCGGATCACCCCCGCCGACGCGGCCGACGCCGCCCGCCTGGTCGCCTTCGGGCTCCAGCCCAAGCTGCTCCCCGCCCGTGACGCCGAGTACACCGAACTGCTGCGCCGCTATCGCGAGGACGGCGCGTTCTCCCGGCTCGCCGACGCCGTCGCCACCGGGCTCGCACTGATCGTGCTGGAGGTCTCGCCCCGGGCGGGCATGGCGCTCGCGGCGGCGGAGGACTCCGTGTTCGCCGTCCGTATGGGCGACTACGCGCGCCGCGCCTCCTCCGACACGGGCGACCGCTTTCTGCACGGCCTCTCCCACCTCGCGGTGGCCACCATGGCCTTCCCCCGCCCCGAGGACCTCGCCGACGACGGCTACATCGGCCGTGTCACGGTCAACGGGGTCGACGCCTTCGTCCGCCAGGCCTGCCACCGGCTCGACGAGCGCGCCGAACGCGACGGGGAGAACACCGACCCGGCGACCGACGCCCCCGGCCTGGAGGCCGCCTGGCGCACCTACACACGGCGCAGCGCCACCGGCGCCACCAAGGACGCGCGGCGGCTCGCCAGATCGACCACCGGCATCATCGCCAAGGCAGTCGCCTTCCTCGCCGACTCCGGCTTCCTCCAGCGGACCGGTGACGACGCGGGCGGCACCTACCGCACCACGGCCCGCTACCAGCTCCAAGTCCGCGACATGGCGGGCAGCGCCGCCATGACCGAACTGCTCGACCTCGGTGTCGTCCCAGTCAGCGACGGCGGCGCCACCTTGGTACCGCCTCCCGAGGGCGACGACCTGGAGCTGGCCGCCGACGCCGGGCTGTCGTTCCACGGGTGAGCGGCCACCCGCCTCCGTAACCCGTGGCCGCCGCCCGCAAACAGCAGCCCCTCCGTTCCGTTTCGCCAGCGTCCGACGCGTCATCAGACCCCACCCACGAGAGTCCGCCGCCATGTACGAGCTGTCCCGCGTTCGCCTCTACTCCATCGGGCCCGCCGGTGCGCGCTACGCCGACACCGTGCTGGATCTGCGGGGGGTCGGCGAGCCGGTGCCCCATCCCGCCCCCATCCAGGCGGAGTTCTTCGAGGACGAGCCCGTCGGACCGGCCCGGCGCCCGGCCCCGGCCGGTGTGCTCTTCCTGGAGAACGGCGGCGGCAAGTCGGTTCTGCTGAAGCTGATCTTCTCCGTGATGCTGCCCGGCCACCGCAACACCCTCGGCGGCGCCAGCTCCGGTGTGCTGCGCAAGTTCCTCCTCGCCGACGACTGCGGACATGTCGCGCTGGAGTGGCAGCACACGCTCACCGGTGAACTGATCGTCGTCGGCAAGGTCAGCGAGTGGCGGGGCCGCCAGGTCTCCAACGATCCCCGGAAGTTCGCCGAGGCGTGGTACTCCTTCCGGCCCGGCCCCGGACTCAGCCTGGACTCCCTGCCGGTCGCCGAGGCCACCTCCGTCAGCCCGGCGGCCGAAGGCGCCTCCGGCGCGCGCGGACGGCGCAGGACGATGAAGGGCTTCCGCGACGCCCTGACCGAGGCGGCCAAGTTCTATCCGCATCTGGAGGTCGTCTGGGAGGAGATCCACGACCGCTGGAACGAGCACCTCGGCGAGCTGGGCCTGGACCCCGAACTCTTCCGCTACCAGCGCGAGATGAACGCCGACGAGGGCGAGGCCGCCGGTCTCTTCGCGGTGAAGAAGGACTCCGACTTCACCGACCTCCTGCTGCGGGCCGTCACGGACACCCGTGACACCGACGGGCTCGCGGACCTCGTCTCCAGCTTCGGCAACAAGCTCGGACGCCGCGCCGAACTCACCGCCGAGCGTGACTTCACCGCCGGCTCCGTCGATCTCCTCAACCGGATCGTGGAGGCCGCCGACGCCCGTACCCAGGCCCGTGAGATCCACGCGGGAGCCGAGCGCCGTACCCGCGGGCTCGCCCATCGCCTCTCCGCGCGTGCCGCCGGGGAACGCGCCCGTACGGCGGAGCTGGCCCAGCAGGTGACGGCGGCGGCGCACACCGTCACCGAGGCGGAGCGCACCCGCGCCCACAGCTCCCTGATCGCGGCCGAGCTGGCCTACCGGCACGCCTCCCTGGCGCTGACCGCCGCCGAGAAGAGCGCCGCCGCCCAGCGCCGTGAACTGACCGATGCCCGCACTCTGCACTCCGCCTGGCAGGCGGCGGAGGCGGTGCTCCGCCACCGTGCCGCCGCCGACCGCTCCGCGCGGGTCGCCGCCGCGATCCGGGAGGCCGAGCGGGACGCCGCCCCGGCGCTCGCGGCCCGCGCCACGGCCGCCGCCGACCTTGTCCGCGCCCTGCACACGGCGGCCGAGGGCGGCGAGCGGGTCGCCAACGAGGAGGAGGAGCGGTCCGCCGCCCTCCAGGACGTGGCCGAGACCTCCCACCGTGACGCGACCGCCGCCGCGACCGAGGCCCAGCGCGCCCGGAGCGAGATCGGTCACCTCCGTCAGCGTCTCGCCGAGGTCGAACAGGAGACAGCCGAGGCGGTACGGGCGGGCTGGCTCGACGACAGCGCACCCGACGCCGATCCGGCCCGGGCGGCGCTCGCGGCGAGCGACGCCGAGAAGACGGCGGTCGCCAGCTGGGACACCGCCCGTGAGAC
>NZ_JBHVHF010000106.1:0-23495 GCF_042800315.1 Streptomyces sp. NPDC057638 | reverse complement strand
GCCGGGCTCCTCGTGTTCGTCGCGGTTTGGGCGGTGTGAGCCGCCGCCGCGCTGGTCCGGCGCTGTCCTGGGCGCCGGACCAGACCCCGCTCGGTCGCCGGGCGGGCCCGCTCAGTCCTGGGTGAGCGTCTCCGCGAGCAGCGTGGCGGCCTTGCGGACGGCCGCGTCATCGCGCGGCGCGGCCTCGGTGTCCTTGGTCGAGAAGATCGAGAGCACCAGCGGCCGGCCACCGGGCGCCCAGGCGATGCCCACATCGTTGTTGGTGCCGTACCGGCCCGCGCCGGTCTTGTCGCCGAGGGGCCAGTGGGCGGGGATTCCGGCGCGCATCCGGTGGGTGCTGGTGGTGTTGGCCAGCAGCCAGCCGGTGAGCAGCTCGCGGTCGGCGGGGTCCAGGACATCGCCGAGGACGAGCCGGGCGTAGTTGCGGGCGGAGGCCCGGGGCGTCGTGGTGTCCTCCGCGCGCCAGGGATCGGCCGAGTTGAGGTCGGGCTCCCAGCGGTCCAGCCGGGTGTGGGGGTCGCCGAGACCACGGCAGAAGCGGGTGACGCTGGTGGGGCCGCCGAGGTCGCGCAGCAGCAGGTTGGCGGCGGCGTTGTCGCTGTAGCTGATGGTGGCGGAGCACAGTTCACCGACCGTCATACCGGTGGCGACATTGTCCTGGGTGATGGCGCCGCCCCCGGACTCCTCGACGAACTCCGCGGTGTAGAAGCGGCGCTGGGCCAGAAACCGGCCGTCGTGGTCAAGCCGGTCCAGGACGGCGGCCGCCGCGTACGTCTTGAAGACCGAGCACAGGGGAAAGGGCCGGTCGGCCCGGTACGCCACCGTCCTCCCGGTCACGGTGTTGCGGGCGTAGACACCGAGCAGCACCCCGTGTTCCCGCTCCAGCTCCCGCAGGCGGTGTTCGGCCGAACGGTCCCCGAGCGGGTCCCGGGGGGAGCGCCGGGGCTCGGCGGCCACCGCCGCGCCTGTTCCGAGGGCCAGTGCCGCTCCGGTACCGAGGGCCAGTACCGACCGGCGGGTGGCGCGTGTGCCGGGCATCGTCACAGGGTTCTTCCCTTCCATCGTGAGCATGGGGAAGCGTCAGTGGTGATCCCATCGACCACCGCGAACACATGGATCACCACGCGATAGTCACGGCGGACGGTTGCTGTCGGGTACGGGGTGATCGGTACGGACGGCAACCAGGCAACCAGGCAGCCTGGCAACCGCGCGGCCGGGCACCCGGGTCCTCAGCCGTCCGGGCACCCGCCCTCCGGCGGTCCGGCGCGTGCGCCATAGGGTGCGGAGATGATCAGCGACTCCTATCTCTCCTCCCTCTTCTCGCTCGACGGCCGGGTCGCGGTGGTCACCGGCGGCAGCTCGGGCATCGGCCGTGGCATCGCCGGAGCCCTCGCGCGGGCGGGCGCCCGGGTGGTCGTCGTGGCACGCACCGAGAGCGATCTGACCGAGACCGTGACGGAACTGACCGACCAGGGCTGCCGGGCCGCGTGGGTCAGCGCCGACCTGGGGGACCGTGCGGGCATCCGCGCGGCGGCGGAGCGGATCACCGACGCCTTCGGCGAGCCGGACATCCTCGTCAACGCGGCGGGTGTCAATCTGCGCCCGCCGATGGGCGAGGTCGCCGAGGACGTGTGGGACACCACGATGGCGGTCAACCTGGAGGCACCCTTCCTGCTCGGGGAGCGCTTCGGGCCCGGGATGGCCGAGCGCGGCTACGGCCGGATCATCCATGTCACCTCCCAGCAGGCCCACCGGGCCTTCGCCCGGAGCGGTGTCTACGGGGTCTCCAAGGGCGCGCTGGAGTCCCTGGCCCGGTCCCAGGCCGAGGCGTGGTCACCCCACGGCGTCACCTGCAACACCCTGGTGCCGGGGTTCGTCCTGACCCGGCTCAACACCCGGCTCGCCGCCGATCCGGAGCGGGTGCGCGCCCTGGCCGCCCGGACCATGGTGGGACGCAACGGCCTGGCCGGGGACTTCGCGGGCGCGGCGGTCTTCCTGGCGAGCCCCGGCTCCGCCTATGTCACCGGCCATACGCTCTTCGTGGACGGCGGCTTCTCCGCCCACTGAGCCACCGCGCCGGGCCGTGTCCTCGACGTACCGTCCGTCCGCCGTGCCCCCTGGGTCCGGCGGCCCGGGGGCGCCCTCGGGCGGAGTCCGGGGGAGTGCCCCGGGCCCTCCGCCGTCCACCGGGGTCCATGCGCCACTCCCTCCCCTGGACTTGACCAGAGGGAGAACAACGCCCCATCGAGGACACTCCCTGACCCCGTACCGGCCGCCGGAGACCGGGGGGCGGTACGGAGACCGACACCTCCTAGGGACGGCCGGGCGGGCGCTCCGGCGGCGGCGGGAGGGTGTCCGTGCCCGGCGCCGGTCCCGGCCACACCAGCAGCAGCGGGCACGGCGCGTGGTCGACGACATAGCGCGTGGCGGGACCGAGGCTGTGCGGCCCGAGCCGGGTACGGTCGCCGTCCCGGGCGCAGATCATCAGCTCCGCCCCGGCGGCCTCGGCGACGACCTCGCGCTCGGCCCGGCCCGTACGCGCCACACGGCGGCAGGGCCGCCCCAGCCGGACCGCCGCCTCCGTGAGCAACGCGTCCGCCGCGTCCGCCGCGAGCCGCTCCACCTCCGCCCCCGGGTCCCTGCCCCAGCCGTGGAGGAGCCCGGGGCGCTCACCCGTGCGGCCGAGCAGTGAGGCGTGCGCGCCCCGGGCCACCCCGACGGCCTCCGGGGTGGTCACGTACAGCAGCACCGTCCGCCCGTCGCGCGCCGGATGGGCGCGTGCCGCGTCCACGCACGCGGGCCAGGTGCCCTCCACGATCCAGACGACGACGGCCATGGTCAGCCTCCCAGGACGGCGAGTGAGAGCCACAGCGCCACCACCGACCCTACGAGCGCGGCCGGGACCGTGAGCAGACCCAGCCGGGTGAACTCGCCCAGCTCCGCGTCGGTGTCGTGGGCGCGCAGGCTCCGCCGCCACAACAGGGTGGCGAGCGACCCCGCGTAGGTCAGGTTGGGCCCGATGTTCACCCCGAGCAGGACGGCGAGCACCGCCCCGGGACCCAGGGGCGCGGTGAGCGGCAGCAGCACCAGCACGGCCGGCAGGTTGTTGATGAGGTTGGCGAGGACGGCGCCGAGCGCCGCCAGGGCGAGGAGGGCGAGCAGACCGGTGCCGTCGGGGATGAGCCGTCCCAGCGCGTCCCCGAGCCCGTTGTCGACGACGGCCCGGACGATGACACCGAGGGCGAGGACGAAGACGAGGAAGGGCACGTCGGCGGCGTCCAGCAGGGCGCGGGGCGTGGTGCGCCGACGGGCCAGCGCGCGGACGGCGAGCACCGCCGCCCCGGCCGTGGCGGCCCACGCCGGTGAGATGCCCGCCGCCGAGGTGACGATGAACCCGGCGAGCGTACCGCCGACGGTGACCAGGGCGAAGAGCGGCATCCGTGGCTCCGCCGCCTCCTCGGGGGCCGCGGCGCCCTGATCGGTGGGGGAGGCGCCCGGGTCGGTCAGGGAGGCGAGGTCGGCGGCGAAGAAGCGGCGGAAGACCCCGTACTCCACCGCGATGGCGACCAGCCACGGCAGCAGCATCAGCGCCGCGAAGCGGGTGAACGTCAGCCCGCTCTCGGTGAACGCGAGCAGATTGGTCAGATTGGAGACGGGCAGCAGGACGGAGGCGGAGTTCGCCAGGTGCGCGCACGCGTAGACATACGGTTTGGGCCGGGCCCCGAGCCGGGCGACGGTCGCGAAGACGACCGGGGTGAGCAGCACCACCGTGGCGTCCAGGCTCAGGGCCGCCGTCACCACGGACGCCACCGCGAACACCTGCGCCAGCAGCGCGCGTGGCCGGTGCCGTGCCGCGCGGGCCACCCACGCCCCGCAGGCCCGGAAGAGTCCCTCGTCGTCACAGAGCCGGGCGAGGACGAGGACGGCCGCCAGGAAGCCGACCACGGGCGCCAGCCGCCCCGTCTCCTCCAGCGCGTCACCCAGCGGGATCGCCCCCGTGGCGATCACGAGGACGGCGGCGGGCACCGCGACCACCGCCTCCGGCCATCCCCATGGGCGCAGCACGGCGGACACCAGCGTCGCCACGAGCAGCAGGACCGAGACGGCCGTCAGCGCCGCGTCGCTCATGCGCGCCCACCGCCCGTCGCCGAATACGGGGCGGTGGTCGGGTGGGGCACGGAAGGCCGGGAAGAGAGCACGCCGGGAGCCTACGCGCGGCCCGCGCCCCGGTCCGCGGGCACCCGTTCCGGCACGCGCCCCACCCCGCCCGGCCGGGTGACCCGCGCGCGGACAGGTCACGCCCCCATCGCGGTGCATGGCGTCTGACCAGGGCCTTAGGGTGGTGCGATGGTACGTGTACGGGACATGAGCGAAGTCGATGTCGAGGCGGTCTCCGCCGTCCGGGTGCGGGGCTGGCAGACCGCCTACGCGGGGATCGTGCCGCAGTCGTATCTGGACGGCATGACGGTCGAGGACGACGCGCGGCGCCGCCGCGCGTGGTTCACCGATCCCCGGCGCCGTGGCACCGACCTCGTCGCCGACGCGGGTGCCGGCCCCGTGGGCTGGGTCAGCTTCGGACCCTGGCGCCCGGTGGACGGCGAGGCGCGGACCGGCGAGGTGTACGCCCTGTACGTGCGGCCGGACCTGACCGGTCAGGGCATCGGCCGGGCGCTGCTGGACACCGTCCACGAGCGCGCCACGGCCGAGGGGTTCGCCACGATCGCCCTCTGGGTGCTGGCCGGGAACACCGGGGCCCGCCGGTTCTACGAGCGCGCGGGGTACACGGCCGACGGGGGCGAACAGGACGACACCTACGGCGATGTCGTGCTCAGGGAGGTGCGCTACCGCCGTCCGCTGTGACCACCTCACCCGGGGCCGGGTGCGCGGCGCAGGACCGTGTCGGCCGGGGTGGCGCGGGTGCGCGCCGTACGGCCGCGACGGCCCCGGTGGCGCGAGTGGGCCGGGAAAACCGGTGCCGACGCGGCGGTGGGTATGGGTAGCCTCGCCGCCGGGCGGCGCGCTGCGCCCCCCGGCTCCCCGGAACGAGAGGCCCCCATGCCCCTGTATGAGATCCAGATCGGCGTCTACGCCACCCCCGGCGGAGTCGGACGGACGGTCGACGGCTTCCACGGAGTGCTCGACGCGTGGGCCCTGTCGGCCGAGTTGACGGTGGCGGACGGGGACGAGGAGACCGACGGGGGCGAGATGACGCTCGCCGAACTCCATGAGGAACTGCCGCGTCAGTGGGCGGTCGAGCACCCCGGCGCCGACCCCGGTGATCGCCGGATCCACGAGATCCGGGTGGCGGTGGCGCTGCCGTCCCGGCGCCGGATGGACGAGCTGTCCGACGCGCTCACCGCCACCCTGTGCCCCGAGCCCCAGCATGACGGGCCCTGCCCCGTCCCCTGGTCCGCCGGATACCGGGACCCCGACGAGACGACGGGCGCCACGAGCCGGGCCGCCCCGGGGGAGCTCCATCCGCCGGTCGAGCCCCACGCGTCGGGCATGCTCGACGTCGGCGACGGCAACGCCGTGTACTGGGAGGTCTGCGGCAACCCGGAGGGCAAGCCCGCGCTCGTCGTCCACGGCGGTCCCGGCAGCGGCTGCGGCACGACCGTACGGCGGTACTTCGACCCCGACCGCTACCGTGTCGTCCTCTTCGACCAGCGGGGCTGCGGCCGCAGCACCCCGCACGCCAGCGACCCGGCGACCGGGCTGCGCCACAACACGACCCCGCACCTGATCGCCGACATGGAACGGCTCCGCCGTCATCTGGGCATCGACCGCTGGCTGTTGTACGGGGGTTCCTGGGGCTCCACCCTGCTCCTGGCCTATGCCCAGCGGCACCCCGAGCGGGTCTCCGAGATCGTGATCAGCGCGGTCACCACCACCCGGCGCTCGGAGACCGACTGGCTCTACCGGGGCGTGGGCCGTCTCTTCCCCGAGGCGTGGGAGCGGTTCCTCGCCGGGGCCCCGGGCACGCCCCGCGACGGCGATGTCGTCGCCGCCTACGCCCGGCTGACCAACGACCCCGACCCCGCCGTACGGGAGCGGGCCACGGACGACTGGTGCGCCTGGGAGGACACGGTCCTCTCCGGCGAGACCCAGGGTGCCTTCCGCACCTATGGAGACCGGCCCTCCGCGGCCCGGCTCGCCTTCGTGCGGCTGTGCGCGCACTACTTCTCCCATGGCGCCTGGCTGGCGGAGGGGGAGCTGATCCGCGAGGCGGGGCGGCTCGCCGGCATCCCCGGTGTCCTGATCCACGGGCGGCTCGACCTCGGATCACCGGTGACCACCGCGTGGGAGCTGGCGCGGCGCTGGCCGGGGGCCGAGCTGACCGTGGTCGAGGAGGCGGGGCACCTGGGGGACGCGACGACCCGCGCCCATGTGCTGCGGGCGCTCGACCGCTTCGCGTCCCCGTCCCCTCGGGTGCCGCCGCCGTCCGTGTGACGGCCCCGTGTCGTGTCCGCGGCTCTCGCCCGGCGCGCGACGCCCGGCTCCCTCCGGGCCTGGCGTGCCGGGTGGCGATGCCCCCGGACACGCAGGCCCCTCCCCCTGGACGAAGACCAGGGGAGGACGGCGCCACCGCGCGGACACGCCCTGTCGGCGGGCCGTGTGACGACCTGTCCGCCAGGGCGCGTCAGGGCACGTCAGGGCACGAGGACGACCTTGCCCATGGTCGCCCGTGTCTCCAGGGCCTGGTGCGCCAGCGCGGCGTCGGCCAGCCGGAACCGCTGGACGGTGGGCCGCAGCCGTCCCGCCGCCGCCTCGGCGAGCGCGCGGTTCTCCAGATGGCGTATGGTCCCGCCCGCCCGGCGCAGCATCTCCGGCCCGAGCACCAGCTCGGAGCTGATGCCACGGGCCGCGAGTTCCTCGTCCGGGAAGCTGAGCGGCTCACCGTCATGGGGACCCTGTCCCATCCAGCCGTAGACGACGTGCTGGCCGCCCGGCCCGAGGAGGTCGACGGCGGCCCGTGCCGTCGGCCCGCCGACCGCGTCGAAGACGACGGTGGCCCGGCGCTCACCGAGGTACGCGGCGACCTCGTCGGCCCAGTCGGGCCGGGTGTAGTCCACCGCGAGACCGGCGCCGAGCGCCTGGACATGGGCGACCTTCGCCGGACCGCCCGCCAGGCCGATCACGGTGCCGCCCGCGTTCGTGACGTACTGAACCAGCAGTGAGCCCAGTCCGCCCGCGGCGGCGGTGACGATCGCCACGGTGCCGGGGCCGGGCGGTGTGACGAACTGGACGATGCCCATCGCCGTGCGGCCGGTGCCGATCATGGCGACGGCCTCGGCCTCGTCGAGGTTGTCCGGGATCTCCTGGAGGCGTTCGGCGTCGGTGACGGCGTGTTCGGCGTAGCCGCCGGGGACCATCCCGAGGTGGACGACGACCTTACGGCCGAGCCAGGCCGGATCGGTGCCCTCACCGAGGGCGTCGACCGTGCCCGCGACCTCGCGGCCGGGGATGGTGGGCAGTTCGGCACGGGTGTGGGTGGGGCCGCTCTGCCCCTGGCGCAGCGCGGTGTCGAGGACGTGGACGCCCGCCGCCGCGACGGCGATCCGTACCTGACCGGGGCCGGGGACCGGGTCGTCGACCTGCTCGTAGGTCAGGTTCTCCGCGGGTCCGAAGGCGTGGAGGCGGATGGCGTGCATGGCTGAACCCCTTTGTGGTCGGTGCGGTGTGCGGTCGTGCCGCCGTGCGAGCACTACCCTCTGACCTCAACTTTGGTTGAGGTCAAGTGGCGGCGCTCCGCCGGATCGCGCGCGCGGTCCGTGCGCCCTCCCCGGCGTCCGCGCCATGTGCCAGGCTGACCGGATCGGCCCGCAGGGGGAGGAGAGCGCTGGTGCTGACGACGGTGGTGCGGGGACGGCGCGTCGAACTGCCCAACACCCTGGGCGAGATCAGGGCCCAGCTGCCCGAGGAGCGCAGGGCCGAGTTCGACCGCGTGATCGCCGCGACCCCGCTGGAGCAGGTGCGGATGGTCGCCATCATGCGCTTCGCCCTGCCCGATGAGGCACAGCGGGAGGACGAGGAGATCGTCGCCCGGCTCGACGCGGGGGACTGGTCGGGTGTCCTCCACGAGGACGGCACTCCGGTGCGTCCCGGCGAGGACGGCCGGTGAGCCGCTACGAGGTCCGCTACACCGCCGAGGCCGAACACGGTCTCGCCGCCCTGTCGGCGGCGGTGCGCGGCCAGGTGAAGACGGAGATCGCCGCCCGGCTCGGCCGGGACCCCTACGGACACCACTCCGCTCCCGTGGGCGGGGACAAGGACCTGCGTACGGCGAACATCGGACGCTTCGTCATCGTCCGCTACCGGGTCCACGACGGTCAGTTGCTGGTCACGGTGGTACGGGCGGTCGCACCCTGGTAGACGGTGACGGCTCCGCCACGGTGGTGACGGCGGAAGTGCCTGTGGCCTGGACGCGGGCCTGGTCCGGCACCTTCCGTACCGTGCGGGGGAGAGCGGCGTCAGTGTCCCGCACGGGAGAGGACCCCACGATCAGGTGGTGATCGCGAGCGCCGTGCCCACCGCGTTCCCCGGGCGCGAAGGGTGGGGACCGCGACCCTGACACCGCCGCGAACCCGCCGTCGCCGGGCCCGCCGTGACGGCCTGAGACGGCTCAGGCACCGTCCCTGGGCAGGTTCCCGGGACCACGGGGGTTCACGCCGCCGGATCCGGGGCAGACCCGCACAACAGCGCCCGCTCGGGCCGGAAAGCCGTCAGGGCCGCCCCCGCCGCCCTGTGGGTACACATCCGGAGTGGCTACGATGCGGCGTCACACGTCAGGTACAAGCACCCGGCAATCAAGGAGTGGTGATGACCAACGAAACCCCCGGTCCCGGCAAGGACGGCCTCAGGGGCCAGTACGCGACGCAGTTCGCCGCCGAGTTGGAGAAGAACGAGACGGAACAGGCCCATGTGCGCGTACAGCTGGCGGAGCTCGACGCGCGGCTGAAGCAGCTCCAGAGCGACGAGGGGTGGCTCTCGCGGATGCTCGACACCGCGACCACGGCGGCCGGGGAGCGGGGTGCCGCCCAGGAGAGCCAGAACGGTGTGGTGGATGACACCGCGTCAGCCGACGTCGCCCCTCCGGCCGAGGCCGCGGCCACCCCGGCTGCTGACACCGTGTCAGCCGAGGCGGCACCGCGATCCGAAGGCGAGACGGCCAAGGCCGCCAAGCCCGCCAAGGCCGTGAAGGCCACCGGGGTCGCCAAGCGCGCCACCCCCGCGAAGGGCGCGGCCGCCGTGCCCAAGCCGCGCCGCTCGCGGGAGTCCAAGCCCGCCACCGGCGGGCGGCGGAGCGCCACCTCCGACGCCACCGCCGCCACCGACGCCACCGCGGGCCGCGCGACGGCCACGGCCGCGGCGGCACCGGACGCCAAGCCCACGCTGCGCGCGGCCGTGCTGGAACTGCTCCGGAAGACCGTTGAGCCGAGGACGGCGAAGGAGGTCGCGCAGGAGGTCGCGCAGGCCCACGCCCATCTCCAGACGACCGTCGCCGTCGTCCGGGACGCCCTCAACGCGCATGTCGCCAAGGGGCGGGTGCAGCGGGAGACCAAGCAGAAGGCCGTCTGGTACTCGGCGACGGCCGACGCCGTGTCCGGCGCCCCGCAGGCCGACGCCGGGGCCACGGCCCCGGCCGGTGCGGCGACCGCCTGACCCGGCCGTGTGCCGTCCGGTGCCGGGCGGCACCGGACGGCACCGTGGCGGCCGCCTCCGGCCACTGAGCGCCGCGGCCGTGGGCCCGGCTTATCCGTCGCGGGTGCGCGCCTCCGGGACGCCGGAGGGACGCCGGGCACCCTCGGATACGGGCCAGGGGAGTGCCTCAGAGGTCTCGGGCCGGTCGCCGCCGGCGGTGGACGGTGCGCGAGGGCCTCTGAGGCACTCGTACCGGAGACCCGGGTGTTCTCGGTGTTCTTATCGGGGCGCGCGGCCCAGCAGCTGGGCCAGCCCCCGGCGGGTCGTGGCCAGGACCACCCGGTCCTCGGGGCCCAGTACCTGACCCGGATGCAGATCCCAGACCAGGCCGGGAGCGCGCGCTCCGGCGGACCCGCTGGGCCGCGCCGACAGATCGGGGCTGCGCTCGCCCGGCGCGGTGGTGTCCAGGGCGATGACCCGCCAGGCACCGGGCCGGAACGCCTCCGCGACCGTACGACCCTCCAGCCGGGGGTTTCCCGCCACATCGAGGGCGGCGATGAGCAGCACCCGGCGTTCCACCGGTATGGCGCCCAGGATCTGACGTCCCATCATGGCTCCGGCGAAGGCGGGCGCCGCCAGACTGGACACACTGCGGCTGCGGGTGAGGGCATGGGGGTGCGTGGTCCGCAGGGTGCGGTACACGGCGGTGGCGAAGTCGTCGTCGTACAGCCGCAATGCCACGCGCAGCGCGGGCCGTACGGTACGGGCGTACAGCGCGGCTTCCAGATTGGTGGTGTCCGTGCTGGTCAGGGCGAGCAGCGCATGGGCGCGGTGGACCCGGGCGCTCTCCAGGACCCCCTCCTCCGTGACATCGCCGAGGATCACGGGCACCCGTAGCTGACGGGCGAGCGCCACACCACGTGCCTCGGGGTCGGACTCGACACACACCACCGGGATGTCCAGCTCCCGCAGCCGTCCCAGCACCCGGGTGCCTATCTTGCCCAGCCCCAGCAGGACCACGTGCCCGGAGAGACCGCGCGGCGGTCGTCGCAGGGCGGTCGCCGTACGGAAGGCTCCCAGGGCCTCCAGCAACCCGGCGACCAGCAGGGGAAGCAGCAGCAGCCCGACGAACCCCGCCAGGAGCTGGAGCAGCTGACGGTCGGTCGACTCGTCCACGGCGGGGTCGCCGATCGCGAACAGGTCCAGCAGGGTCAGATGGACGGCGTTGAGCGGGTGGGTGTCCGTGGTGACCCAGGCGGCCACCGCCAGCCCGGCGACGGCCGCCACGATCGCCGCGAACGACCAGAGCACCCGGCGGGAGAAGAGCGAGGCCACCGGCAGCGCGGTGGCGCTCAGCCGTCGGGGGGACGCCTGCGTGGGATGCCGCACGGCTTCCAGGGCGACGATGCCCCGCCCGGTGGCGGCCGTCACGGCCTGATCGTCCGGCAGGAGCTGCGGCCCCTGGTCGCCGCTGCTGTCGGAGCCGTCGTTGCCCGCCGGGTCGCTGGAGGTGGCCGAGAGCAGCGCCAGGGTGCACAGCCCCGTATCGGCGACCTCACCACGGCCGGGCGGGGTGCGCTCGACGGCACGCAGCAGCAGGCCGTCCGCGTGGATGACCTTGCTGGTCCCCGCCACGGCGGTGGCGGCCAGGGCGGGGGCGGCGGTGTCGGCGTCGGACAGGACGGTGGTGGAGGCGTCCAGCCAGCCCGTGCCGAGTTCGGGGGCCGCGACCGAGGCCGCCTGGTCGAGCAGTTCCTCCAGATGCTGGCCGAGCTTGCGGTTGTAGAGCCGGATCACCAGCCGCAGCCGGGGGTTGAGCCGTCGGGCGATGAGCGCGGCGCGGATGTTGGCCTCGTCGTCCTCGTACACCAGCGCCAGCGCGCTGGCGCGCTGGACGCCGACCGCGGTCAGCAGGGCGTCGTCGGCCTCGGACGCCGCGACCAGCCGGGGCGTGCCGCCGGGCGGGCGGGCCGAGGACCTGGTGCGGTCGGTGGTCATCGCGTTCCGGCCGAAGAGCGTCAGTGCCCGCAGCCCGCGCGGCACGCGCCGTCCCGGTTCCCGTGGTGCGGGCCCGTCGTCGGGGACGACGAGGATCACCTGTTCTCGGTAGACGTCGCTCAGTTCGGTGGCGAGCCGGTGCGCCAGGGCATCGTCACCACAGACGACCATAGGGCCGTGCGGCGGGGGCTGCTGGGTCCACGGAGAGAGGATTGACACGCGCACATCATGCCTGGCCAGGGTTCTGTGGCCGAGTCAGCTCCGGTGCGGCGTCGGGTGACTGGGCGGAGCGGGCGGTGCGCCGGGGCGGCCGCCGGGGCCCCTAGGACTCGGGCGCCGCCCCGCCGGGAGCGGCGGCGGCGCGCGGCTGTCCCCAGGTCAACGGGTCGAGCAACAGAGAGAAGCGCTCGTGGTCCCGGTCGAGCGCGATGCCGTACCGCTCGGCGAACCGCTCCTCCTGGCGTTCGGCCCGCTCGGTGTCGGGCCAGGTCTCCCGGGCCGTGGCCGGCAGCGGGGCGTGGCCCGGCACCGGCCGGAGGCATAGGCTCGCGGTATGGATGGGTTACTGGGGTTACTGGCCTTCGTGGGTGTCCTCGCGGCGATGGTGGGTCTCTTCGCCGGGCTCGCGCTGCGCATCCGCCGACGCGGCCTCGCCGGAGGGGCGATGAGTGCCGCGCTGGCCTCGTACGAGGAGGCCTTCCGCGCCACCGCCCATGAGGCGCACCACGAGATCCGGGCGCAGACGG
Source organism: Streptomyces sp. NPDC057638 (assembly GCF_042800315.1). Lineage (NCBI taxonomy): Bacteria > Bacillati > Actinomycetota > Actinomycetes > Kitasatosporales > Streptomycetaceae > Streptomyces > Streptomyces sp. NPDC057638. The sequence continues at coordinate 11,109 of NZ_JBHVHF010000106.1, read as the reverse complement.
AGCGCAAGGCGCCCCTGCTGTCGCCGGACGACGACTGGCGGCGGGCTCCCGGCGCGGCGGACGAGCCGGAGACGGCGGAGTCGCCGGAATCGCCATCACGGTCACCGGGCCGGGGCGACCGCTCGTCGCGGCGCCCACGGCGGGGCCTGGCACGCTGGGTCGGCCGGGCGCGGCACGGACGCTGACGGTCGCTCGGGACCGGGACCGGGACCGGGACCGGGGCCCTTGGCCCGTTCGCCGGGCCCGGACACGCCACGTCCATCCGACCGGGCTCGTGTGCTCTTTCCCGATGCCCGATGCCCGATGCCCGATGCCCGATGCCCGATGCCCGATGCCCGATGCCCGATGCCCGATGCCTCACGGGCCGGGAGGACGCCGCCGCCCTGACCGAGCGCAGGACTCCGCCTCGCCGGATCCGGCCTGGTCCGGCCACCACCGGGGGCGCCGGGCGGTGGACAACCGCCCTGCCCGGCGCTGGGCCGACCGTGTCCAGGACGCCGGAGAGGGCATGTGACCCGCGCTGGGAGTGAGCCACATGCCCTCGGTGCCCCGGCGGTCAGCCGGGGCGGTGGTGGAGGAGCCGATCGTGGGGGGAGACTCCTCCACCGGGCCGGGGTGGACGGATGTGTGTGCTCAGCCGCCCACCCCAGCGGTCGTGGCGCCGACCGTGGTGGTTATACCGCCGCGGTCATCAGCAGGCGATGAAGCTCCACCAGCTGCCGCGCGGGTTGCTCGTCAGCTCGTCGTGGGCCTGGAGGTCCTGGAGGTCGTACAGGGCCATGGTGCTCTCCTTTCGTCTGACCCCGCCGTGGCGGTGTGCCGTGGCGGGGCCGTTTCTCCCCGGGCGGATGTCCCGGGGACATCTGGGCCGCTCGTAGGAGCGGGTGTTGGGCGAGGACCGGCGGCGGACCCCCGTCAGAGCAGGAAGGGCAGGCTCACTCCGCTGTCGGCGGGGGTGCCGTGGGCCGCCGCGAGGGCCAGCAGGATCCCGGCGCCGCCGGTCGCCAGATCCATCGACAGCCGCAACAGCTGGTTGCCGGGAAAGGCGATTCGGCCCCGGCGGCGCAGTTGGTGCCAGGTGAGGCCGTCGACCTGGGCCGCGAGCCGCTCGCGGACCCCGGGATCGCGGCCCGGGTCCATCGCGTGGAACAGGACCATGCCTGCCCGTCCCTCCAGGAGCCCGGGGAAGACGTAGTAGTTCACCTGGGCCGCGAGCCCCGCCCCGTGCAGCGCCGCGGCCAGATCCGGCTCCGTCCGGTGCCGCAGCCAGCGCTGGAGCACGAGGCCGATGCCGGTGCTGCCCGAGTGGAGGTAGGGGTTGACGCGCCACCCCTCGTCCACCTCCAGGGCTCCGTCGGCGATGGTCACACAGCGCTGGAGGTCCAGCCGGAGCGCGGTCGCCGCCGCGTCGAGCCAGGACGGATCGCCTTCGCTCTCGTACAGCCGGGTCATCAGCAGCGCGGGGCCCGAGGCGCCCCGGAGCAGTCCGGCGGGGGTCGCGCGGCTGGGGGGTTCGGCGCGTCGGGCGCGGGCGAGGACACGGTCGCGCACCACCGAGGCGAGCGCCAGGCCACGGTCGTGGAAGTGGTCACCGTGGCCCCGCGCGGCGAAGTCGAGGAGGGCGAGGGCGATGCCGGAGAGACCGGAGTACAGGCCGCTGTCCAGGGCGTCGGGGTCCACCCGCGTGTGCTGCTCCAGCAGGGCCAGGGCCTCGGCGGGCCGGCCCAGGCTCCGCAGGACGTAGGCGATGCCGTGCGCGCCGTCGTAGAAGCCGGGTGGCAGCCCGGCGGCGGCCGCGCGGGTCCGGCGCGTCAGCCAGCCGATCTGGTCCTGCGGGACGGGCGCGCCGCTGGCCCCCAGGGCCCACAGGACGCCCGCCGCCCCGTGCGCGAAGTCGAGCCCCCCGGCGCCGGTGAACTGCGCGATGTCGCCGGGGAAGAGCCGGTCGTCTCGCGTGGGGGTCGCGCTGTCGGCGATGGCGGCGGCCAGGGAGTCACGCAGCGTGGGCCAGCCGTCGTGGTCGAGCGCGATCCGGGCCCCGTCGTCCGCCGGGACGCCCGCCGGTGGCGCGTGGGCGGTGAGCGTGGTGACCACCTCGTCCAGTGCCATGGATGGCAGGGCGAAGGCGTCGGTCGCCTGGCGTGCCAGATCGGCGGCCTTGCCGGGATCGAGCGGGACGAGGGTGGTCAGCGGGGCCAGCAGCGCGAGCCGCAGCGCGGCGAGCGCGTAGGTGTCCACGGCGAAGCCCTCGACGGCCGTGGGGGCGCTGAAGCCGGGTGTGGCCAGGGTCAGCCGCCGGGGCAGCTCCACCGGCCAGGCCACCTCGAAGTCGACGAGGACGGCGCGCGGAGGCCGCCCCTCCTCCTCGCACACGATCACATTGGACGGCTGGAGGTCGCCGAAGACGATCCCGTGGCCGTGTACCGCGCGCACCGCCCGTTCGACGGCCGCGCAGACCCGGTCCACGAGATCGCGGTAGTCGGCGATCCGGCCCGCGTCGGCCGAGGCGGTCGAGAGCGGGTTGCGATCGGCGTACAGATCACTGACGACGGTTCCGTCGATGAACTCCTCCACCAGGAACTCGCTCTCCCCGAGGGCCAGATGGGCGACCACCTTCGGGACGCAGTCCAGCGCCCGCAGCCGGGTGAGCATGTCCTGTTCATGGCGGAGCCGGGTGACCGCGTCCTGCCCGGCGGCGTCCAGCCCGGCGTGGTGCCGGGCCTCCTTGATCACCAGCCTGCGGCCGGTGGCCCGTTCCCTGGCCTCGTAGACGCCGCCGCCGTTGGAGAAGTGGAGCGCGCGGACGATCTCGTACGGGAAGGAGTCCAGCGTCAGCCCGGCGCGCCGGTCCAGCTCCGGCTGGAGGAAGGCGGGCACGGTGACCCAGGCGGGGGTGCGGAAGACGGGCCCGCGCGGATCGGGCACGAGTCCGCCCTCCGGGGTCTCGACGGCGGGTACGGCCCTGCCGCGCTCGTCGACGACGGAACGCTGACGGAAGGCGCCGTACCGTACGTACAGCGGCCCCTCGCGCCAGCGCAGGTCGCTGAGGATGTACGGACCCTCCTGGCCGTGGAGCAGCTCGCCCAGCTCGTCCAGGACGCGGGCCAGGGTGAGTTCACCGGCCGGGTAGATCGTCGCGAGCTTGCCGCTGGCGGAGCGGTCGGCGTACTTGGAGTTCTTCAGCAGGAACTCCAGCGGCCCCGTGGTGACCTTGAAGGGGAGGCGCTCGGCCAGGCAGTACTCCCAGACCGTGCCCGCCGTCCTCTCGGCGTCGGCGGGCGTCGCCGACACATGGATCTTCCACCCCTGTGCGGGGAGCGAGGTGTCACGCGGGGCATAGGACCGCCAGCCCTGGGGACACGCGCGCCACCACTCCGGCGGCAGCTGGCGGCGGTGGACGTCGAAGAGGTCGGCGGCGGTCCGGCCGTGTCCGGGCGTGTCGTAGAACTCCCGGTCGGCCTGACAGAACTCCTGGTACCGCGGATCCATGCGCTCTCCCCTTCGGCGCGGATTGCCTCGCTGGACCTCGCCATCGTGGGGAAGCGGTGTGGCGGTTCGGTGGCCTTCGCGTGGCACCGCGCCGCGTACCCGGGGGCGCCTGCCGACCCGCTCCGGGCCGTGTCCGCGCCGCGCGGTGTACGTGCGGGCCCCCGCCCTCCGGTGGGCCGTGTCCGGGATGGAGGGCGGCGCCCGGGGTGTGACGGGCGCGACGGGGTGGAGGCTCGCCCGGGGCTCTGGTGTCACGGTGGCGCGGGGCGCTTCGCGGTGCGACCGGCGAAGACCCTTGGGGTGTACTGGTAGTACACCCCAATAGTGTGTACAGTCATTCTCATGACACCGCCCCTCCCTCGCTTCCACCGGCAACCCCCGGAACGGCAGGCCGCGATCCTCGCCGTCGCCCGGCGGCACTTCGCCGAACACGGCCCCCGGGACGCCTCCTACAACAAGATCATCGAGGCCGCCGGTATCTCGAAGACCGCCGCCTACCACTACTTCGACGGCCGGGAGGACCTCCTCGGAGCGGTCCTCGACGACGTCCTGGCGCGGCTGCTGGACGTCCTCGGCCCCTGGACACCCGCGTCCGGCGCCGACGCCTTCTGGGAGCGGCTGGAGCACGGCACCGACGCCCTGGCCCGCCATCTCGGCGAGCACCCCGACGACCTGGCGCTCGCCGCCGAGGCCGTCGCCCACGACGAGAGCGCCGCGTGGCTCGGCTGGTTCACCGCGCTGGTCGCGGACGGCCAGCGGATCGGCGTCATCCGCACCGACCTCGACAGCGGGCTGCTCGTCGCGGCGACCGCCGGGGTGCTGCGGGCGGCGGACGAGTGGGCGCTCATCGCCCTGGCGGCCGGGGGAGAGCCGGACCGCGAGCAGGTGTGGACCCTGCTGCGCGGGCTGTGGGGACAGGGCACGGCCACCGGCGAGGGGCAGGGGGAGCGGACGGATGCGCACTGATCTGGTCGCCGACTGGGAGATACCCCCGACACCGCCCGGGGCGACGGGGCGGCTGGAACGGTTCATGGGACCGGGCAAGACCCGCGCCGAGTCGGCCGTCGAGCTCGGCGGCGGAGTGCTGTGCGCCGCGCTGCTCGCGGCCGGGCTCTGGTCCCCGGCCGCCTCGGAGCCGCGCGAGAACTGGTCCGTGCTGGAGCTCGTCATCATCGCCCTCGCCGGGCTCGACCTCATCGGAGGCGTCCTCACCAACGCCACCAACGCGGCCAAGCGCTGGTACCACCGCCCGGAGCCGGGGGTGCGGCGCTCGCGCATGATCTTCGTCGCGGCCCATCTGGGGCACCTGGCCGTGGTGGGTCTGGTGGTCCTGGACGGGGATCTGCTCTGGGCCCTGGGGAACGCGGGTCTGCTGCTCGCGGGCGCCTGCGCCGTGGAGACCGCTCCCGTCCACCTCAAGCGGCCCGTGGCGGTCGCGGTGTGGATGGCGGCGGTGCTCACCAACCTCTTCTGGCTGACGGTTCCCGAGGCCCTGCTCTGGTTCGCTCCCCTGTTCTTCCTCAAGCTGCTCGTCTGTCATCTCGTGCCCGAGGCGCCGCTGCGCCGGCGCGACGGCTGACCGGCGTGCCAGGGCGGCGCCCCGCCCTGACGCCCTGACCCGGGTGGTGCGCTGCCGTGACATCCGGTCATGACCGTGTGCCGTACGGACGCCGAGCCACCCGGCCCGCCGGGCGGGGCGGCTCCAGGAGCCCCCGCCCCGGACCGCCCCCGCCCCTCACCCCATCTCCCCCGGAGGCCCCTGTCATGCCACCACCGTCAGCCGAGCCCCGTTCCGCCCCCGGACCCTGGACCGTACGGGACACGGCCTCCGAGTCCGACTGCCGGACCGTACTGACCGGGGCGTTCGCCAGGGAGTCGGCGGTCCGCTGGATCTGCGGTGACTCCACGGCCGTACGGGACGAATGGTTCGCCGCCACCCTGGCCGCCCACGCCACCCTGCCCGGTGCCCGCCGACTGACCCTCGGCGACGAGCGGGGGCGGCCGGTCGCCGCCGCCGTACTGACGCCCCCGGGCGCCGAACCGTCCGCTGGAGCACGGGCCGCGTGGGCGTCACGCACCCTGAGGCGGTGCGGTCTGGGGGCCCTGCGCCGCACCCTGCGCCATCTGAGGGCCGCCGACGCCCACCATCCGGACGCGGCCTGGACCCTGGAGTTCATCGGGGTGGTGCCGGAGTGGCAGGGGCGAGGGCTGGGGCGTCTGCTGCTCGACCATGTCGTGGCGAGCGAGATGGGGGCCGAGGGCCTCTTCCTGACGACGGCGGACCCCGCGAACGAGGCGCTGTACCGCCGGGTCGGCTTCGCCACCGAGCGGAGCGTGGAGATAGGGCCGCTGACGGTCATGCTGATGTCACGCCCGGCCTGACCGCTGGGCTCGGGCTGACCGCTGGGTCCGGGCCGAGTGGTGCGCCGGGCCCGATGGTCGGGCCCCGCCGTGTCCGGTCTGGCGGCGGCCGCCGTGCTCGGGCTGAGCAGCGCGCCCGGCCCGATGGTCCTGCCTCGTCGCATCCGGTCCGTGCGGAGCGTCCGGCCCGCTGGCCGTGCCACCGGGCCGGGCCAGGCGCTCGGAGGTGCCGGGAGGTGCCGGGAGGTGCCGCGCGCGGCGGGGCCGGCCGCCGCGCGTGCCGTCCGTACCCGCACCCATGACACCGCCCCCGCCGGACGCCCTCGCGGGCGGGACCGTCGGCCTACTCGTTCCGCAGGACCTGCGCCACCGTCAGCCGGGCCGCGCCCCGCGCCGGGATCAGCGCGCCCAGTACCGCGATCACCACCCCGGCCAGCGCCAGCCCGCCCAGGACCGGCGGCCGCCAGACGTCGGTCATCGTGGCGGGCAGGACCAGGTCCACCGCCTCCGCCATCGGTGGCACCACCAGCTCATAACCCGCCATGCCGAGCGGGATGCCCAGCAGTGACCCGGCCACCCCGAGCACCCCCATCGACACCACTGTCATCACCATGACCTGGCGGGGCGTCATCCCGATGGACTTGAGCATCCCCAGGTCGCGCCGCCGCTCCCGGGTGGTGAGGACGACCGTGTTGAAGACCCCGAGCGAGGCGACCACGGCCAGCGCCAGGGTGAGGACCGACGCGGAGCCGACGATGGTCTGGGAGGCGGTGTTGGGTCCCCTGGGGGTCGGACTGGTCCCGGGGTCGGCGGCTCGCGCCGCACGGGCGTAGGCGGCCGGATCGGTGCCCTCGCCCAGCCGGACGTGGTAGGCGATGGGCCGTTCGCCCGGGGCGAGCGCCGTCAGCGTCGGCCAGTCGGTGACGACCAGCCGTCCGTCGCTCTGCATCAGTTCGCCGACGATCAGCACCTGGGTGTGGAGCGCACCGCGCTCCAGCCGCAGCCGGTCGCCGACCTCCAGATCGTTCTGGCGCAGAAACGCCGACCCGGCCACCACCTCTCCCGCGGCGCGGTTCCAGCGGCCCTCGGTGAGCACATCGCCCAGGTCGGGGCGGTCGCCCCGGCGGCCTTCGAGCATCACCGGCTGGACCGAACCCGCCCCGCGCACGTCCACATTGGCCCGCGCGGTGACCTCCCGCGCGCCGGGCAGCGCGCCCAGCAGGGCGTGCAGCTCCCGGTCGCCGTGGCGGGGCCGGACCTCCTCGCCGTCCGCGTAGGCCATGGCGTACACGGTGATGTCATAGGCGTCCCGTCCCGCGTTCCCGAACCGGGTCATCGTCGTGGCCAGACCGGTCGCGAACGTCACGGTGGTCACCCCGAGCACCACGGCGGCCAGGGTGAGGGCGCTGCGGCCCGGCCGGGCGAACGGCAGCCCCATCCCCAGACTGACCGAGCGCGGCAGCGCGCTGCCCGCCAGCCGCCGCTGCACGGTCCGGGCCCGGCCGCGCCCCGTGGCGCTGCCCGCGCTGATCGCCCGCGCGGCGGAGAGCCGGTGGGCCCGGACCGAGGGAGCGAGGGCCGCCAGGACACAGACCGCGGGCATGCCCAGCAGGGTGACGGCGTTCACCCAGCCCGGGACGGCGACCTCGTCATGGAAGACCCCCGCGTCCGGCCCGGTGAAGACGAAGCCGAAGAACGGCCGCGCCACCAGATTGCCGACGACGGTGCCCAGCACACAGCCCACCAGCGCCGGAAGACCGACCATCGTGAGATAGACGCCGACCACCTGCCCGGGGGTGAACCCGAGGGCCTTGAGGATCCCGATATGCCGGAAGCCGGAGACCACCGCCCCGCTGACCACATGGGCGACGATCAGGACCGACACCGCGATCCCGAGGACACCGAAGGCCAGCAGATAGGGCGCGTACGCCCGCGCGGATCCGCTGATCTGGTCCTTGAGGGCGAGATGGGAACGCGAGCCGCCCAGCGCGTCCTTCGGCAGCCCCGCGTTCACGGCGGCCAGCTGGTCCCGCAGCCGCTCCTCCGTGTCGGCCGCCCGGAACCGGAACAGGACCTGGGTGGCGGTCCGGCCCAGCGCCGTGAGCTGCTCCGGGGCGACCCAGGCGTCCGCCGTACGGCTCAGGTCGAAGGCGAACCCGACGATCGTCAGCCGGGGCCCCGACGGCACCTGGAGGTGACGCCCCAGATCGGCGCGGCTCCAGTCCGACTGACGGTTCAGCACGATCTCACCGGGCCCGCTCGCCCAGCGGCCCGCCCAGAGCTCCACCCGGCCCACCGGGCCGCCCGGCCCCGGACGGCCCACGACCCTCAGTTCCTCGCCCAGGCCGAAGTGGTGCGCGCCGTCCGGCAGGGTGACCGACGCCTGGCCGTACGGTCCGGCGACGGCCGCGACCGACGGGTCGCGGACCGCCCGCGCCAGCTTCTCGTCCGAGACCCGGGCCGGGTCGTACGTGGCCACCACATGCGGACCGCGCTGCTGGGCGAAGACCGTGTCGAACGGCGCGGACGCCGCGTCCACCAGACCCAGCGCGACCACGATGGAACCGGTGGACACCAGCGTGACCAGCCCGATCACCAGCGTCTGGAGCCTGCGCCGCCGTACGGCCGCGCGCGCGGCCCGCCACACCGCCCTCACGCCAGTGCCTCCACGGCCTGCTCGCCACTCACCCGGCCGTCGGCGAACCGGATCAGCCTGCTGGCACAGCGCCGCGCCAGCCGCTCGTCATGGGTCACCAGGATCAGGGTCTGGCCGATCTGGTTGAGGTCGAGCAGCAGATCCATCACCTGCTCACCGGAGCGGCTGTCCAGGGCGCCGGTCGGCTCGTCGGCCAGCAGCAGGGCCGGACGGTTCATCAGGGCGCGGGCCACCGCGACCCGCTGGCGCTCACCGCCGCTGAGCACCGCCGGGTAGGCGTGGGCGCGGTCGGTGATCTCCAGCTCCTCGAAGAGCTCCCGCGCGCGCCGACGGGCCTGACGGGCCGGGGTGCCGGTCAGCTGCGCGGCGAGGGCCACGTTGTCCAGCGCCGACAGATCGTCGATCAGGTTGAAGAACTGGAAGACCATGCCGATGCGGCGGCGCCGGTAGAGCGCGAGGTCCCGCTCACTGAGCCGGCCCACGTCCTCCCCGTGCACCAGAACCCTGCCGTTCGTCGGCCGGTCCAGCCCCGCGACCATGTTGAGCAGGGTGGACTTGCCGCACCCCGACGGCCCCATGACCGCGACCGCCTCCCCGGCCCGTATCTCCAGCGACACCCCGTCCAGTGCCGTCGTCTCCCCGTATTCCTTGCGTACGCCGTCGAGCCGGACGACCACGTCCGGCCCGCTCTGTTCGGTGATCATGTCCGGGACGCTACGGGGGCGGGGACGCGCCGGGCATCCCTCCGGGGATGGCATCGCGCACCCCGTCTCATCCCGGGGATGCAGGGCAATGGTTCCCCCGGTTGAGGTGCCCCGCTCCCCGGTCTGCCAGAGTGTGCCGGGTGGGGGAGACACAGACATGGGCCACGGCGGCGCTGGTCGTGAGCGCGACCGCCGTGGCGCTGGCCGTCGCGCTGGTACGGACCCGGCGTCAGCGGCGGGCGGCGGTCGGGGAGCGGGGCTGGCTGCTGGAACGGGAGCGGGAGAGCGCCGCCCGCGCCGCGGTCGCCGCCGAACGCGACCGTATCGCCAGGGAACTCCACGACATCGTCAGCCACAACGTCAGTGTGATGGTGGTGCAGGCGGGCGCGGCCCGTGAGGTGCTCGGCACCATGCCCGACGCGGCCACCGCCGCCCTGCGGGCCGTCGAGGACGCCGGGCGCGGCGCGATGACCGATCTGCGCCATCTGCTGGGACTGCTCGCCCCCGAGCAGAACGGTGACGGCGGTACGGAGGGGACGGAGGGGGAGGAGCGGGCGGCCGAACTGGCGCCGCAGCCCGGCCTCGACCGGCTGGGCCCGCTGGTGGACCGGATCTCCTTCGCCGGACTCCCCGTCGAGGTCCATGTCCTCGGTGCGCCCCGCCCCCTGCCGCGGGGCGTCGACGTCACCGTCTACCGCATCATCCAGGAGGCGCTGACCAACGCGCTGCGCCACGGCGACGGAGGCAGGGCCGAGGTGACCGTACGGTACGCGGACCACGCGCTGCGGGTGGAGGTGCTCAACTCCGGCCCCAGCGCCCTGACGGGCGGCCCGCGCGCCACCACGCCCCGGGACCAGGGCACCGGCCGTGGGCTGCTGGGCCTGCGGGAGAGGGTCGCGGTGTACGGAGGGGAGCTGGACGCCCGGCGTCGTCTCGGCGGCGGCTACCGGGTCCGGGCCCGTATCCCCCTGGACCGGCCGTGAACGCGCCGGGACCGGAGGGCGGAACGGACGGCGGGGCCGGGCGCGGGCCGGACGATGGGGCCGGGCGCGGCCCCCGGGTACTGATCGCCGATGACCAGACCCTGATCCGGACCGGCTTCTCCCTGATCCTGACCTCGCGCGGGATCGATGTGGTCGGTGCGGCGGCGGACGGCGCTCAGGCGGTGGAGCTGGCCCGCCGGCTGACCCCCGACGTGGTGCTGATGGACATCCGCATGCCGGTGATGGACGGTCTGGAGGCGACCCGCAGGATCCTGCGGGAGGCACCGGAGTGCCGGGTGCTGATGCTGACCACTTTCGACCTGGACCGGTATGTGTACCAGGCCCTGTCGATCGGGGCCAGCGGCTTCCTGGTCAAGGACGTCACCCCGGAACATCTGGCGGCCGCCGTACGGCTGGTCACCACGGGCGACGCCCTGCTGGCACCCTCGATCACCCGGCGGCTGGTGGAACGCTTCGCGTCGCGGGACGACGGTCGCGAGGCCGCGACGCCCGCCGCGCACACGGCACTCGCCCCCCTCACCCCCCGGGAACGCGAGGTGCTGACCCTGCTGGGCCGGGGGCGCTCCAACGCGGAGCTGGCGGCAGAGCTGACCCTGAGCGAGGCCACCGTGAAGTCCCATGTGGCCCGGATCTTCGCCAAGCTGACACTGCGTGACCGTGCCCAGGCCGTGGTGCTCGCCTATGAGACGGGGCTGGTGCGACCGGGGGAGACCGGGGTGGGCCCGGCGTCCTGAGGGCCGCCTCGGAGGGAGAAAGGGCCGGGAGGCGGGGGGAGTACGCCTCCCGGCCGTGCGGGGGGCCCCCCCCGCCGGGGGTCGGGGAGGACCGGCCGCAACGCGTTGGTGGTGTGGAGTTTAAAAAAAAACACCCCCACCCAAACAACTATTAAAAAGTT
>NZ_JBHVHF010000105.1:0-23730 GCF_042800315.1 Streptomyces sp. NPDC057638 | reverse complement strand
ACCCGGTGTCCGGCGGCTCTCGTACGACCCGTCAGCCGCCCAGCAGTTCGGCGGCGGCGGCGCGCAGCGCCTTGCGGTCGGTCTTGCGGTTGGGGTTGAGCGGGAAGGTGTCCAGATGGGCGAAGCGGCGCGGGATCATCCGGTCCGGCAGCTGGGCACGCAGTCCCCGGGCCAGGGCGGCCGGGGAGAGCCGCTCCCCGGTGTGGAAGGCGACCAGGACGCTCTGCCCGTCGGGTCCGGGCACCGCGACGGTGACGGCGTCCTCGACCCCGTCCACCGACCGCAGCCGCTCGTCGATCTCGGCGGGCTCGACCCGCCAGCCCTGCACCTGCACCTGGGCGTCGAGCCGGTCCACATAGGCCAGCACCCCCTGACCCACCTGGCGGACCCGGTCGCCGGTGCGGTACCAGCGGCGGCCGTCATGGTCGAGGAAGCGGCCCTCCTCGTCGCGCGGGTCGAGATAGCCGGAGGTCATCTGCGGCCCGGAGACGATGAGTTCGCCCTCGTCGGGCACGGGTGCGCCGTCGGGGCCCAGCAGCAGCCAGTCATGTCCCTTGTGGACGGTGCCGATGGGCACGACCCCGTTGACGGTCCAGTGCGCGGGGTCCTCGGGCGACCAGCGGTGGCCGGTGATGGTGACGGTCAGCTCGGTCGGCCCGTAGAGGTTCTCGATGTACGTGTGCGGGGCGGCCCGGTGCCAGTCGGCGGCGTCCCGGTCGGTGAACGCCTCACCGGCGAAGAAGCTCCAGCGCACTCCGGGCAGGACCCCGGCGTCCAGTCCGCCGGTGCGGCGGGCCAGGGCGATGGCGCTGGGTGTGGAGAACCAGACGGTGATCCCGGCGGACGCGACATACCCCGGCAGATCGCGGTATGCGGCGGCCGGGATCTGCTGGAGGGTCGCGCCCGCGCCCCACGCGCAGAACAGGTCGAACATCGCGCAGTCGAAGTTCAGGTCGAACGTCTGGGAGAAGACGTCCTCGGGGGTGAAGTCGTAGCGGGCGTCCAGCTCCTGGAAGTAGTGCCCGGCCCCGCCGTGGGTGACGCGCACGCCCTTGGGACGGCCGGTGGACCCGGAGGTGAACAGGAGGTAGGCGCTGTCCTCGGGGCGGACGGGACGCGGACCGGTCAGGGCACGCGCCGGGTCGGGCCGCAGGGTGCCGCCCTCGGTGGCCAGCACCGGCAGGGGCCGCCCGTCGGCCGTTCCGTCAGCCGTTCCATCGGCCGTTCCATCGGCCGTTCCATCGGCCGTTCCGTCGGCGAGCAGGGCCGCGCCGGGCCCGTCGGCGATGACCGCGGACACCCCGGCCGCGTCCAGCATCTGCCGGACGCGGGGCGCGGGGAAGTCGGGGCTGACCGGTACCACGGTCAGCCCCGCGCACAGCCCCGCCAGCACCCCGGTGTAGGCGTCGGGCCCCTTGGCGGCGAGCACACCGACCGTACGGGGCTGACCGGAGCCGTCCGCCTCCCCGATGGCGTGCAGCAGGGAACCGGCCCAGGTCAGGGACCGCTCATGCAGCTCGCGGTAGGTCAGGGCCCAGCCGGGCCCCCGTACCGCGGCGCGCTCGGGAGCCAGGGCGAGTCCGCGCTGGAACCGCGCGTACAGGGCACCGCCGTACGCCTCGGACGGAGCACCGCCGTACGTCTCGGACATGGGGCCGCTCCTCGGATGGTGTCTCACGCCCCGGTGTGGGGCCTGCTGCGGGGCTGGAGTGCCAGCCGGGGGTTGACGCGCACCACCTCGAAGTTGTCGGTGGTGCGGGCGACGCGGCCGAAGAGGTTGTCCGGGCCGGAGACATGGACGGTCGTGATCCCCTGGCCGCGCAGCGCGTCCACCACACCGGGCCAGCGCATGGGCCGGGTGATGCCGTCGAGGAGGAGGGTGCGCACCTGGTCGCCGGTGGTGAGCAGGGAGCCGTCGTGGTCGGAGACGACGGGCAGCCCCGGGTCCGCGAAGGGCAGTTTGCCGAGGACCTCGTCCTCGGCCCTGCGCCGCAGATCGGCGAAGGCGGCCGAGTGCAGCGGCGGTCGCATGGTGTAGAGGGAGAGCCCGCCGAGGGAGCGGATCCGCTCCTGGAACCGGTCGAGGCCGCTCTCGGCCAGGGTGACCATGTAGAAGTCGTCGTCGACATGGCAGGCGAGGTCGTACCAGTCGCCGCGCTCGTCGAGCTCCGCGAGCAGTTCCTTGAGCCGCTCCTCGGGGGTGCGCACGAAGGAGTGGGTGACGATGTCGGTGTGGTGCTCGGCGAAGTAGTCGTCCTGGCATCCGGCGAGCCGGGCGGTCATCAGGACGGCGTCGGAGAACGGCAGACAGCCCGCGTAGGCCGCGGCCGCCTTGCCGCCGAAGCTGGGGCCCGCGCAGAGCTCGGGGGCGATGCCGAGTTCGGCCTCCGCCCAGTCGGCCAGGGCGAGACAGTTGACCAGGAACGCGACCTGGGCGGCCTCGCTGTAGTCGTCCCCGGAGTCGCGGTAGGCGTCGATGAGGGAGTAGCCGAGGACCTCCTCGGCGATGGCGACCCGCCGCCGCGCGAACGGGTTGGCCACCATGAACTTGCCGACGTCCGCGAAGGAGACCGCTCCCATGCCGGGAAAGACGATCGCGGAACGCGACGCGGATCCCGTGGCACCCGCAGGGCCGGTCGCTCCCTCAGGGCCCGAAGCACCCGCTGAACCCGTGGGTCCTCTCCCTCCCATGGGTTCCGTCGGTCCCATGGGTTCGTCCCTGTGCATGGCCATCCGCCTTCCGTTCCTGCCGCGGACGTCCAACGTAAGGAAGGGCCGGTGCCCGAAAAACCCCTAACAGGCCCTTGGTGAGAGCTAGGGGCGGACTCTTGACGCTAGGGGTTGGTCCGCCCCGGTGACCGCCCTACCGTTCATACGCAGAGAGAGGGAAGCCGTGTGCCGCTCCTCCACTGACCGGAGAACTGGGACAGGGGCCCGCGCCCGTCGCGGACTCGTCGCGGACTCGCCGCACCCGGCATCTCCGTTCACCAGGGAGAGTAAGACATGCGTGTCCTGATCACGACGCTCGCGCTCGATTCGCACTTCTACAACACGGTGCCCATCGCGTGGGCCCTGCGCACCGCGGGTCACGAGGTGCGGGTGGCCAGCCAGCCGGATCTGGTGCCCACCATCACCCGGGCCGGACTGACCGCCGTGCCGGTGGGCCAGGAACTGAACCTGATGGAGCAGTCCCGGCAGGCCCCGGAGTCGGCGGAGGCCGGCTACGGCATGGGCTTCAGCATCTCCGAGACCGACCCGGCCAAGCTGACCTGGGAGTACGTCCGGGACACCCTGGCGGCCTACAGCCATATCGCGGAGCTGTCCACCAACACCGAGATGCTCACCGACCTGACCGCGTTCGCCCGCGAGTGGCAGCCGGACCTGGTGCTGTGGGACGCGATGAGCTACGTCGGCCCCGCCGCCGCGCGGGCCTGTGGCGCCGCGCACGCGCGGCTGCTGTTCGGCACCGACCACTGGGCCCGGATGCGGGAGCTGTTCCTGAAGCTCGCCGCCGAGCAGCCCGAGGACGCCCGGGTGGATGTGCTGCGGGACTGGATCACCGGCCGGCTGGCCGGGCTCGGCTGTGACCCCGAGGGTGACGGCCGCTTCGACGAGGAGCTGGTGGTCGGCCAGACCACCATCGACCCGCTGCCCTCCTTCCTGCGGATCGACGCCGGGCTTGAGCGGGTGCCGGTCCGCCCGGTCCCGTACAACGGGCCGTCGGTGGTGCCGGACTGGGTCACCTTCGAGAAGCCGGAGCGGCCCCGGGTGGTGCTCACCCTGGGGCTGACCCTGCCCGAGGCGTACAACCCCGGCTTCCCCATCAGCGATCTCCTCGCGGCGGCGGCCGAGATGGACATCGAGCTGATCGCCACCGTCGGTGCGGCGGTCCGTGAGTCGCTGGCCGGGACGGAACTGCCGGAGAACGTACGGCTGGTGGACTTCGTCCCGCTGAACGAGCTGCTGCCGACCTGCTCGGCGATCATCCACCACGGCGGTATGGGGACGCTCCAGAACGCGCTGCGCCACGGGGTGCCGCAGGTGATCGTGCCGGGGTGGCTGTGGGACGAGCGGGCGACCGCGCTCGCGGTCGAGCGCGAGGGCGCGGGCCTGATGATCGAGCCGAAGGAGTTCACCGCGGAGACCCTGCGCGCCGCCGTGAACCGGGTGATCGGCGAGGCCGGGTTCAGCGACAGCGCCGAGCGCCTCAGCAAGGAGCTCCAGTCCGCGCCCGCGCCCGCCGACATCGTGGCCGAGCTGGAACGGCTCGCGGCCCAGCGCTGATGAAGGGGATCCTGCTGGCCGGGGGCCATGGCTCCCGGCTCCACCCGCTGACGCTCGCCGTCTCCAAACAGCTGCTGCCGGTCAACGACAAGCCGATGATCTACTACCCGCTCTCGGTGCTGATGCTGGCCGGGATCCGGGAGATCACCATCATCTCCACCCCCGTCGACCTGCCCCAGATCCGCCGCCTGCTAGGCGACGGCTCCCAGCTGGGGCTCCAGCTCGACTATGTGGAACAGCCGGTGCCCGGCGGCCTGGCGGAGGCGTTCATCCTCGCCGCGGACAACATCGGTGACGATCCGGTGGCGCTGGTGCTCGGGGACAACGTCTTCCACGGCAACAACTTCTACGAGATCCTCCAGGGCGCCGCACGCGACCTCGACGGGTGTGTGCTGTTCGGCTACCCGGTGGAGGACCCGGAACGGTACGGCGTCGGGGTCACCGACGACACCGGCCGGCTGGTCTCCATCGAGGAGAAGCCCGCCCGGCCGCGCTCCAACCGGGCCATCGTGGGGCTGTACTTCTACGACAACGACGTGATCGACGTCGCCAAGAACCTGCGGCCCTCACCGCGCGGCGAACTGGAGATCACCGATGTGAACCAGCACTACGTCGAGCAGGGCCGGGCCAAACTGGTCGACCTCGGCCGGGGCTTCGCCTGGCTGGACGCCGGGACCCCCTCCTCGCTGCTGGCGGCCGGACAGTACGTCTCCGTACTGGAACAGCGCCAGGGTGTACGGATCGCGTGCGTGGAGGAAGTGGCGCTGCGTATGGGCTTTATCGACGCGGAGGCGTGCGAGAGCCTCGGCGCCCGTCAGCCCGCGTCAGCGTACGGTGCGTACGTACGCGCCATCGCGGCCGAACTGGCCTCCGCGTAACCCTTCTCACCTGCGAAAACGCCACGCACCGCCCCACTGACGGGGCGGTGCGCGGCCGGTAAGCGAACGGTGCGTGGACGGTAAGGCCCGACCGTAAGACTGACATCATGTCCACTCCAGTCAACGGAGGCGTTCGGAAAGGACTGGTCCTCGCCATCGCGTGCGCGGCCGTCGTCCTGCTGACCGTCGACCTCACCGTCCTGCACCTCGCCATCCCGAAGCTGACCAGCGATCTCGACCCCTCGGCGACCCAGATCCTGTGGATCGCCGACATCTACGGCTTCGTGCTGGCGGGTCTGCTCATCACCATGGGTTCGGTGGGTGACCGGATCGGCCGTAAGAAACTGCTCCTGATCGGTACGGTCGCCTTCGGCGCCGCGTCCCTGCTCACCGCGTACGCACCCAACGCCGAGATGCTGATGGTGGCGCGGGTCCTGCTCGGCGCGGCCGGTGCGACGATCATGCCGTCCACCCTCTCCATCCTGCGCAATGTGTTCACCGACCCCAAGGAGCGGACCGCCGCGATCGGCCTGTGGAGCGGCATGTCCGCCTCCGGCTTCGTGCTCGGGCCGATCATCGGTGGCGCGCTGCTGAACCACTTCTGGTGGGGCTCGGTCTTCCTGATCAACATCCCCATCCTGCTGGTCCTCTTCATCGCGGCCCTGGTGTTCCTGCCGGAGTCCAGCAACCCGGTCCCGGGCCGGCTGGACCTGCTCAGCGTGGTCCTGTCCACCGGTGGTGTCATCGGCCTGGTGTACGCGGTGAAGGAAGCCGCCCACGAGGGCATCGCGGAACCGGCCGCGCTGGGCGCGGGCCTGGCGGGCCTGGCGGCGATCACTCTGTTCGTGGTGCGCCAGACCAAGCTGGAGCACCCGCTGATCGATGTCCGGCTCTTCCGCCGGGCCGCGTTCACCGGAGCCGTCACGGCCAATATGTTCGCGATGTTCGCGATGGTGGCGCAGTCCCTGATCTTCGCCCAGTACTTCCAGCTCGTCCTCGGCTGGTCGCCGCTGACGGCGGGCCTGGCCGGGCTGCCCGGCGCGGCTGCCTCCGCGATCGGCGGTGGCGCCCTGGCCGCCCCGATGATCTCGGCGATCGGACGCGCCAAGACCGTGGGCATCGGCCTCGGTCTGGGCGCCATCGGACTCGCGCTGTACACCACGGCGGGCATGGAGTCCAACTACCTGATGCTGGTGGTGGCGATGGTGCCGGTCGGCATCGGCTTCGGTATGGCCTTCGCGGTCACCGGTGACACCGTGCTGGCCACCGTCCCCAAGGAGCGGGCCGGTTCGGGCGCGGCGATCTCCGAGACGGCGATGGAGGTCGGTGGCGCCCTCGGTATCGCGGTCCTCGGCTCCGCCCTGAACTCCGCCTACACCAAGGGCGTCGAACTCCCCGACGGTGTCCCCGCCCCGGTCGTCCCCGTGATCGAGGACTCCATCGCGGCCGCCGCCCATGTCGCCGCGACCCTCCCGGCCGAACTCGCCGCCCAGGTCATGGAGGCCGCACGCCACGCCTTCGTGGACGCCTTCCATGTCTCCGCCCTGGTCGCGGCGGGAGTGATGGGCCTGGTCGCCCTGGTCTCCCTCGCCACCCTGCGCGGCGTCCCCAAGGTCATCGAGGACGAGCAGCCCGGCGACGAGTCGGTCCAGGCGTACTCCTCGGCCCACTGACCGACCGACCCACAGGCTCCGGTGCGCCTGACCGCGCACCGGACAGCGGGGCCGCCAGCTCACCACCTCTGTCGAGGGTCGGGGCGGCCCCACCCCGGGTGCCGTCGTCGCGGTCATCCCCCGTACCACCGACGACGGCACCCATCCCCCCACGACACCGGCACCCCTCCCCCGGGTGCCGGTGTCACCCTTTTACGGGGGTGGACCGAACTGAGCTGTTGGCGAACATCCTTGGCCCGCACGGCATCCGGCTGTTTCCATGACGGTATGGAGATCTTGGTCCTGGGTGGAACAGCATGGCTGGGCCGTGAGGTGTCGCGGCAGGCGGTAGAGCGCGGGCACCGGGTGACCTGCCTGGCGCGCGGAGCGAGCGGGGAGGTCACCGCCGGAGCCCGCCTGGTCGTCGCCGACCGGCGCGAGCCGGACGCCTACGCGGCGCTCCTCGACCGGCACTGGGACGCCGTCGTGGAGGTGTCATGGCAGCCCGACTTCGTCCGCGGGGCGCTGGACGCGCTGGCCGGACGCGCCGGGCACTGGACGTATGTCTCCAGCTGTAGCGCGTACGGCTTCCAGGGAACCCCGGGAGCGGACGAGTCCGCGCCGCTCCTCGTCCCGACCACCGCCGTGACGGACGGCGGCGAGGTCGACCGCACGGTGTACGGCGAGGCGAAGGTGGTGTGCGAGCGGGCATCGACGGCCGCCCTCGCCGACCGGCTGCTCATCGCACGCGCGGGCCTCATCGGCGGCCCCGGCGACACCAGCGGCCGCTCCGGCTACTGGGCGGCCCGCGCCGCCCGCGACCCCCACGGCCCGATGCTGGTACCCGACACCCCCGCGTTCCCGACCCAGATCGTGGACGTACGGGACCTGGCCACCTGGCTGCTGGAGTGCGCCGAGGCCCGGCGTACCGGCGTCTTCGACGCGGTCGGCCCGCAGCTCCCCCTCGCGGAGTGGCTCACCCTGTCCCGCACCGTCGGCGGCCACACGGGCCCGGTGGTACCCGCCGACACGGCATGGCTGCTGAACCAGGGCGTGGCCCAGTACATGGGCCCCGAGTCCCTGCCCATGTGGCTGCCCGAGCCGGGCTGGGAAGGCTTCTCCGCCCGCAGCGGAACGGCGGCCCGCGCCGCGGGCCTGCGACACCGCCCGCGCGAGGAACTCCTGGCGGACGTCCTTCACTGGGAACGCCAGCAGGGCCTGCACCGGGACCGGCGAGCGGGCCTGAGCGCGGGGCGGGAGCGGGAGCTGCTGGACGCGCTGGGGTGAACGCGGGCGGGCTGACGGCGTCGCCGCACCCGCGGGGCACGCTTCCCGAGCTGGGATCAGACGGCCTCGGCGAGGTCGAGGAGTTCGGGTACCCCCTCGGCACTTCGGTAGTGCTGGAAGCGGGGCATGAGGTCGTGTACGAGCTGTTCGCAGCGGGGGGCACCGATACGGCGGGCGGTGAGGAGGGATTCGAGGGCGGCTGCCGCGGCCCGTTCCGGTTCACCGCGTTCCAGGTCGGATGCGGCCTGGTAGGTGTGGAAGACGGCCGTGGTTTTCGCACGGATGGCGGGCAGAAGCCGCTGCCCTTCCGCGATGAGCCGGTGCGCGCGGTGAGTGTCGCCGAGTTGCAGGAGTGCCTGGCCGCTGTCGACCGCGAGGTCGGCCTCGGAGAGCCAGGTGCAGAACGCGGGCCGGGGCCGGGAGGCCGAGACGCCGAGGAGGTGTTCGGCAGCATCCAGGGCCCGGAGGGTTTCCCGTTTCTCCCCCTGGGCGGCCACCGCGCGGGCGTACCGGAGCTGAAGAAGCGCCTGGGCGGCGGGGTGTTCGGCGCGGGTGAGGGCGTGGCGCAGGAGGGTGGCGGCGGTGCCGTGGTCGCGGCGCCAGGCCGCTTGGTAGGCGAGATCACCGAGAGTGTTGGCGCCGAGGTCCGGGTCGCCCAGGGCATGGGCGCTGTGGAGGGCGGCGGTCCAGTAGACGGTGGCCTCGTGGTGACGGCCGTGGTCGAAGCGCCACCAACCCGCGGTCTGCGCCAGGGAGGCGGCGAGCCGGTGGAGGCGGAGCCCGAGCCGAGGGGGGTAGCGGCCTTGGGCGATGAGGTCGGTCACCGTGGTGAGGTGGGCGTCCAGCAGGGCTGCCATGTGCTGGCGCTGCTCAGTGACCAGAGTGGTGAGGCGGCGTCCGCCCTCTTCCAGTAGTTCGACGACATCATCCCCGACGGGTTTACCACCCCGGGCTGTGGCGGTCAGGGCCGCAGGGGTTGCGTGGGCCCAGTCGGCGGCGAGGGCGACGGTGGCGGCGGCCGGGACGGCGGTGAGGAAGCATCGGCGGTCCACAGTTCTCAGAGCCTCTCGCAGAGCGGGAACAGTATTGGCCGGGCCGAGGGGGACCACGGCCGCCGGGAGCCAGGCCGGCCATTCATTCGGGGTGACCGCGCCGGGCGGGATGCCGAGGACTTCGGCGATGTACTGCTGGGCCTCCGCGTCGGGGGTGACATCCGCGACTTCCCACTTGCGGACCCGGTGCCGGTCCGTGCCTGAGCGCAGGCCCCGCCGGGCAGCGGCGGCCCGGACGCGGGCCGCGAACTCGACCCGGGTCAGGCCGGCGGCGAGGCGAGCCAGCGCGAGCGGGTGACTGGTGGTCTCCACGTGCGCATCGTCCCACCGCCGGGCGCGGCAGGGAACGGTTCCGGCCGGGCGGGACCCCCGACAGGACCCCCGTCAACTCATGGACTCATCAGTCAAGTTGAACGCACACTCGACCTCCCCGAGCGGCTCGAACACGGCGGGCTCACGTTCTGTGTCACCACGAAGGATGCCTGTGAAGGTGATCACCCGCTTGGTTCTGTCAGCCAACAGGGGGCCCAGTGCCTCCGAGGGACAGAGGCCCGCATGAGTCCGAACAGCATCTACTGGATGAACTACGCCATTGGCATCGGACAGAGGTCGTCGCAAGCAGGTCGGCGGGTCGGTGTTGCGCTCGTTTCTGAACACCACGAGTTGATTTGCTCCGCCTTCGAGGGAGAAGTACGCGGCGCATCCTGGTATCGCACTCTGCGTAGCAGGATTCAAGAACTCGGAATATCCAGCGCACACAGCGCATATCTGACGATTAACACCCTGTCAGCGGACTGCTCGTTCGAGCTCGGCGAGCTCTTGAAGGAAGTACGCATGGACAGGGTCTGCGTCGGTCTGCCAGACCCCGCACTGACGAGTTACCTCGACGACGATCCCATCACTGCACGAGGTCTCATACACCGCTTCCCCGATGACTTGCAGCGCGAGATCCTCGAGCAGAACCAAGAATCCTACGCAGCGAGCGAGCAAAATATCGAATGTAACCGTCACTACTCCACACATCGCATCAGTGAAGCCGTCGCCACCCGGCTGACGTCGAGCGGGTTCGCGCTTTCCAGGAGTGATGTCAATGCGAACAGGGGGAGGATCGCGCTTGCTTCTCTGATCTGCCAGAGGTATGGGGTCGAGCACAAGGAGGCTGATCGCGCCGTAGACGACGCACTGTCCGAAGCCTTTGACGCGAAGTACGGCACCTACGACTACGCGTACGACGCTCGTGCCGCCAACTCGAGGTGGACCGACGACTTCAAGTCGGTACACAGGAGGTCGTCCACAACGCCTCTGTCTGCCGCCAACATCCTCAACGTCGGCGTCGGGGCCGGCCACGAAGCAGCGGCTCTGTTTTCAGATTGCCCGCAGATCACCTTTTCCGACATCGCGGAACGCGGCCTTGCGAAGATACGTGAACGCATTCCCTCGTCGAGAACGGTCGTTTCCAGCGCCGAAGACCTGTCGGCGCTACCGGAGAACAGTTACGATCTGTATGTCTCCTTGAGAACGTACAACTCATCGTTCTTCGACACATCCGCAGCGGTTTCGGAGGCGCACAGAGTCCTGAAGCCCGGTGCGGTGATTATCGTCTCCGTGGCCAACGGGTTTCTGTATGCTCAGCGAGGCCAAATTGTCCCGGGACTGATCATCCCCGGTACAGACTTCGTCGACATCTATCGCGGAATGGACAAAGCCAATCTGATTGGCGCGGAGCTCGATCGTGCCGGATTCAAAGAAATTCGAATGTTCCCGACAAGTGCCGAGATTTACCTGTCGGCTGTCACCGCTTAACGTCTCCCGCCGCTCCGGCCGGCCACGTCCGCGACGTCTCATCAGTCCTGCGGGGCGACTGGATCGCAGACGGCCGGGTGCGACCGGACTGCTCAGCGTGACCAGCGTGAAGGAAGGACTTCTGCAATGACCGAGCGAACGTCTGTTGCCCGTCGGATCCTGCAGTTCAACGAGGAACTTGCGGGAACGACGCTTGCACTGCCTCCTGGATTCACGGCCATCAATCCGTTCAGCGGCCCTCAGAAGGATCGTGTCCGGGAGATCACGACGGCGTTCTACCACAAGTTCTACGACGACGACAGACCGCGCCGTCTGGTACTGGGGAGCTCGCCCGCCCGACGCGGCACGGCCGTGACCGGGGTCCCGTTCGAAGATGCCAAGCTCCTCGAAAGCGACACGGGAGTCGATGTCGACGGCTATGCGGTGAGCCGGCCCTCCGCCGGGTTCCTGCACGACGTCATCAGCCGCTATGGGGGCCGCGGCACGTTCTACGCCGACTTCGTCATGAGTTTTGTGTGCCCCCTTGGCCTGGCGAGAACGAACCCCAAGGGAAAAGAGGTCAACTGCAACTACTACGAGAACAAGAAGCTGCTGGAGCTCCTTGACTCCTTCCTCGTGGACACCCTGGAACGCCAGCTGGCATTCGGCACTGACACCTCGGTCTGCTACTGCATTGGCAGTGGCGAGAACTACGCGTTCCTCTCGAAGGCAAACGAGGGCCAGCGCTTCTTCCAAAGGATCGTCCCCTTGGAACACCCGCGTTTCATCACTCAATACAACCGGGACAGGGAGGAAGAATTCGCCGAGAAGTACCTCAGCGCCTTCCGTGAAGGGCACGACTAGTTGCGGCGTCCTCCCGAACGCTTGCCAACCTCTCAGCCAATTCGATGCAGGCCGTAGGCTTCCAGCGTGCAGGAAGATATGGAGAACAGTACATTGACGGCAGCAGGCAGGGTCCTGGTCCACTTCGACACGGAACACGCGAGCGTTTACCGCTCCCAGAGCGGCGATTTGAAACTGCTCACAAGGGAGCGGCTCACGTTTGAAGACCCCCGCTCCCGCGAGGTGCTGGCAGAGAGAGTTCGCGAGTTCTGCGCAGGGCTCAAGGAGTTCAACGAGGCCGTCGACAACAAGACAACGCGCCTGTACGCCACCGGGGTCTTTCAGCAGCTCCCGCAGCCGGATGCGGCCGCACTGATCAACAGCGTCTATGTCGACTCCGGCCTCTATTTCAACATAGTCGGGCCTGAACTGGAGCATTTCTACCTGGAAACGGGCATGTCCGCGTGCAGATCGAACCGCATGATGGAAGGCTTGATCCGGCGGGAGTTCCGGAGTGCTGTTGTCTGCGGCAGCTTCCAGCAGTCTCTGGGGTATATCGAGGACACCATCGCCCGGCTGCGCGAGAGCGGCACCGTAGTGCTGAGCCCTCAGTCCACAAGGATCAAGCCGGAGACCGCGGGCACCGACTTCATCCTCTTCGACTACCAGGATCTCCTGAAGAACGAACGCGACACGTGGCGGCACAAGTACGTGCACATGGACGCGTTCAGGAAATCCGACGCCGTTGTCGTGTGCAACCCCGGCGGTCTCGTCGGAAAGGGCACCATCTTCGAGCTCGGCTTCATGTCCGCGCATTCCAAGAGGGTCATCTTCACGGAGGAACCCCTGGACGCTTCTGTCCTGTTCCCCTGTGAGGTCGGCCTGAAAGTCTGAGCACTCCCGCCCGGCGCTGCGGCACCCCACCCCGCTCCTGCATCCCTGGCCGGGACCACGCGACGTTTCGGCGAACGGCAAAGGGCCCTGCAAGCAGGTCTCCGGCTCACCCTCGCTCTCTGTCCCACCAGATCTCACTTCTCGATGACGAAGATACGGAAAGGACATCTGCCGATGCGCGACGCAGAACCCATCGATACAGTCCCCGACAGGCTTCGAGAGATCGTGGCGACCGTCCTCGAAGTCGAAAGGGACGCCTTCGAGTCCGATGCCCTGTTCTACGAGGACCTCGGAATCAGCTCCCTGGAGAAGGTTGCGATCGCGGCCGCGATCGAGCGCGAGTTCGGAGCCCTGTCCGCCGAGGAAGCGGCAGCCCTCACCAGCCTGGACGCCGCGGTGTCCGTGCTCAGCGGGCGGGCGAGCGGGGTCAATCTGATCGACCGTCTGGTGGCGGGTCACGTCTGCGCCGGCCGGGGCGACAGGACCAGCTACCTCGACCCCCAGGCGGGGGAGGTGACCTACGCCGCCCTCCTGGAAGCGGTACGCGGATACGCGGGCGCCCTCAGGGCAGCCGACGTGCCGAAGGGTACCCGCGGCCTCCTGGTCGCCGACGACTCCGTGGCGACCGTCGTCGCCGTCCTCGGCCTGTGGTGGCAGGGCTGCGTCCCCGTGGTGATCAGCCCGATGCTCACGGACGACGAGGTCCGCTACATCGCCGAGGACTGCGCCGCCGCGATGGTGCACCTCGACGCAGCCCCCAAGCGGCAACGCGCCCTGGAGGAGCTGTTCGAGACGACGACCCGGTTCGCCGGCGCGGACGTCCTCGCCGCTCTGGCCACGGCCGAGCCCGGCCCCGCACGCCGCCCGCAGGAGGCCGGCCCTGCGGCCGCGTGGAGTGCGGGGCGTGAGGCGCTCGTGCAGTACACCTCTGGAAGCACCGGCATGCCCAAGGGGGTGCGGCACTCGGCCGGAGCGATCGCGGCGCTGGCCGACGGCATCGGCACGGTACTGGCGCTGACCCCCGGGGACACCGTGCTGTGCAGCGCCCGGATGTCCTTCGGCTACGGCTTCGGCAGCTCCGTCCTATGCGCCCTGGCGGCCGGCTCCCGCGTCGCGCTCATCCGCGGCACGGTCGACGCCCACGCACTCACCGCCGCGATCCGGCACCACCAGCCCACCGTGCTGTTCTCCGTCCCACGGCTGTACGCCGCGCTGCTGAACGCCTCCGATCCGACGGCGCTCGCCTGCGGCTCCGTGCGGCTCTGCGTCACGGCAGGCGAGAATCTGCCCGCTCCGCTCAGCGAGCGGATCCGCACCGCCTTCCAGGCCGACCTGCTCAACGGTCTCGGCGCCACCGAGGTGCTCCACATCGTCGTCGGCACCCCGCCCGGGAAAGAGCTTCCGGGCACCTTAGGGGTCCCGGTGCCCGGGATCACCGCGACCGTCCGCGCCGCGGACGGCACGCCCGTCACCGACGGGGAGGAGGGCCGGCTCCACATCGCCGGCCCGACCGTCGCCCTCGGCTACATCGGACGGCCCGAGGCCGCCGCGGTCACCTTCGCCGACCGCGGCGCGTACACCGGCGACGTGGTGCGCCGCGCGCCCGACGGCACGTTCACCCATCTCTGCCGCGCCGACGACCTGCTCAACCTGGGCGGCTACAAGGTCTATCCGCGTGAGATCGAGAGCGTCGTCCGAGACGCGGAAGGGGTCCAGGACTGCGTGGTGGTCGGCGGCCGAGATGCGGACGGCCTGGAGCAGGCCGTGGCCTATCTGGTGGCCCGGCCGGGATGCGACCCGGCCGTGGTGCGGCGCGCGGTGATCACCGCGATCCGTGGCGGTCTTGCCGCCTACAAGAGGCCCGCCCGTCTGGAGTTCCGCGCCGAGCTCCCGACGACGTCGACCGGGAAACTCGCCGCCTTCGAGCTCCGAAAGGCGGCAGGCCAGCCGTGACCTGGGACATCACGGGCATGGCCGCCGTCGCCAACATCGGCGCCAGCCCCGAAGAGATATTCGCCGCGCTGTGCGCAGGCCAGGAGAGCCGCAAGCCCCTGCGGGCGTTCGAAACCGACAAGTACCGAGCGGCCTACGCCTACGAGATCGACGACCGGCCCGAGGGCGGAGGCGACATCCCGCTCCGCGCCACCCGCTGGCTCACCACCGTCGTCGGCCAGGCAGTCGCCGACGCGGGCCTGGGCGACGACCTGTCGCAGGTACCCGTACTGGTCGGGACCACCATGCGCGAGCAGCGCAGCCTCGAACTGTGGTGGCGCGACCACGAGGACGTCGCCCTCGCGGACCTGCACTTCGGCACCGCCCTGAAGGATGCCTTTGGGGCGTCCACCACGTACACCTTCGCCAACGCCTGCTCAGCCACCCTGTACGCGCTCGGCATGGCCACCGACATGATCGACCTCGGAATGGCTGACACGGTGGTCGTCGCGGGCACCGACGCCGCCACCGAGAGCGGCTTCGGCACGCTCGACCGGGTACAGAACGACACCCCCGACGCGCTCCGCCCCTTCGACACCACGCACAAGGGCATGCTGATGGGCGAGGGCGCGGCGGCCATCGTCGTCCAGCGCACCCGCACCGGGTGTCGGCCCGCGCACGCTCGGGTGCGCGGTGTGTCCATGAACTGCGACGCCCACCACGCCACCGCGCCCGACTCCGATGGCATCACCCGCGCGGTCCAGGACGCCCACCGCAGGGCGGGAGTACGGGCGCAGGACATCGACCTGGTGATGCTCCACGGCAGCGGAACCCCCCGCAACGACGAGACGGAGGCGAGCGTCCTGCACCGCATCTTCCACGGCTCCAGACCCGGGCCGCTGATGACCGCCATCAAGGCGATGACCGGCCACACCCTGGGCGGCTCGGGACTCCTCAGCCTCCTGATGGCGGTCCTCGCAATGAAGGAAGGGACGGTCCCCCCGGTTCTGGGACTCACCGATCCGATCCCCGAGGCCGTAGGACTGGGCCTGGTCCAGGGATCCCCGGTAGCCAGCAACCTGGCCATCGCGCAGATCGACGCCTTCGGCTTCGGAGGGATCAACGCCGTCACGATCGTGGAGGCAGCCCGATGAACCGGGCGAGCACCGCACGAATTGGCATCCCGAGCTCCCAGGTGGTCGTCGTCACGGGCATCGGTCTGGCGCCCCCAGGTGTCGCGACGTACGACGACCTCCTCGGACCGCTGCCCGGCAAGGGCGGCTTCGACCCTGCCACCGGACTCAGCGGACGCGAGATGCGCCACAAGGACCGGGCGTCCCGGCTCGCCCTGCGGGCCGCCGAGTCCGCCCTCCACCACGCGGGCCTGACCGACGCCAACGCGACGTTCACGGGCGTGGCCGACTCGACCGCCGTCGTGGTCAGCACCAACCTGGGCAACGCAGACAGCGTCTGCGAAGCCACCGACACCATCGCCAGGGAAGGCGTCAGGGGCCTCAGCCCCTTGGGCCTGCCCCAGACATCAAGCAATGTCATCGCCGGCTGGGTGGCCATCCGCTACGGACTACGCGGCCCCAACCTCACCGTCTGCAACGGCGTCACGAGCGGTCTGGACGCCCTCGCCTGGGCCCGGAATCTCATGGCGGCCGGGCGCGCCGACACGGCTGTCGTCGTCGGAGTCGAACCGGCCAACGGCGTGACGACGAAGCTGCTCGGCGAGCAGTCCACCGACGCGGCGGTCGCGATCGTCCTCGAAACGGCGAGCGCGGCCGCGTCCCGCGGCGCACGGCCCTTCGCCACGATCACCGGGTACGCACGGGCCCGGAACCTCGCCGCGGCGCTGACCTCCGCCGGTATGACCGAGGAGACAACCGTTGGACTGTGGCTCGGGGGCGAGGCGAGTGCCGAAGCGGGCCAACTGCTCGCAGGCACGCGCCGGATCGACCTGGAAGCCGAGATGGGCCCTCTGTCCGGGGCGCTCGGCGTCCTGCAGTGCGCCGCCGCGGCCGCCCATCTGGAGAGCGGCGCCACCGGCAACGTCCTCGCCACAGCTGGAGGCCCACACCACGACGCGGCAGCCGCTCTGCTGCTCACCCCTTGATCGCCCATTCGTCAATCCGCTGAGGAGCGAGGGGAACACCCATGACCACTGCGTCCGTGAACATCGAGGAGCTCCGCGTTCTGATAGCCGGCGTACTGGAGATCGAGCCCGAGGAGGTCACCGACGAGGCGCTCTTCTGCGACGAGCTCGATATCGACTCGCTGCTGATGCTCGAGATCTCCACCCGCGTGGAGAACGCCTACGACGTCCCGGAGAACGCCGTGGTCATCAGAGGGGCGAGGACCCTCGCCGAGCTGCACGCGTTCGTCATCTCGACGCTCGTCGGCGAGACGTCTGCTTGCCCGGTCATCCGCCCGAGGCCGCTGAGCGACCCAGCTGTGCGCCTGTTCCTGTTCCACCACGCGGGCGGCTCGCACCTGCTCTACCGGGGCTGGGCGGAGCACTTCCCCGAGGACTGGGACCTCTGTCTTCTGGAGGCGCCAGGCCGAGGGCAGCTGCAGACCGTGCCGCTGATCGACGACTGCGACCGGCTGGTCGACTACTTCCACACCGCGATCGAGCCGCTGCTCGGCCGGCCCTTCGGGTTCTTCGGCCACAGCATGGGCGCCGCCATCGCCTACCAGCTCACCCGCCGACTGCACCACGACGGGGACCCGCTTCCGGCCTGGCTGGGTGTGTCCGCCTACGGCGCCGCACAAGGCGAGGCCGGCATCGACGGACGCCCTCACCTGATGTCCGACGACGAGCTGCGCGGCTGGCTGCGGAACGTCGGCGGCAGCACGCCGCAGCTCCTCGACAACGAGGCCGTCTGGCGCCAGTTCGCCCCGGTGTTCCGCAACGACTTCACACTCCTGGGCACCTGGGCTCCTCCCCGCGATCCCGAACCGGTGCCCGTTCCGCTCTCAGCATTCGGGGGCCGCCACGACAAACTGATCGGCGAGGACCGTCTGCTCTCCTGGCAGGCGTTCACCACGCACTTCCGCGGACTCGAAAGATACGAGGGCGACCACTTCTACCTGATGGACCACCGGCAGCCTCTCGCTGCCGCCATCACGGCCGCGATGCGTTCCGTCGGCGCATGAGCTGGCCTTCACCACCACGCCACCCGCTGGGCGATCAATCCCAACGGGGTGCCCGCGGCGCGCGCGGGGGCGGGCCCTCAGACTCGGGATCGACTTCGGGGTGCGTGAACCGCACGGGCCTGCCCAGCGCGCGGGCGTAGGCGATCTCAGCCCGCGTGCTGTCTCCGATGTAGTCGCCGACCACGAGTACCTCGTCGGCGAGCAGGATCTTCGACCGGTGCAATGCGTCGAGTCGAACCTTCAGCGCCTCGGCCTCGACAGGATCGGACCAGAGTTCATGCGGCGACTTCAGGTCGCAACCCGGCTTGACCACAATCCGTCCGGCTTCGGTCTCCCGAACATCGGCCTCAGCCATCTCGGCCATGAAACGAGTGGAGCCGCAAATCGCGACGATACGCGGGAAACTCAGCTGCCTCTTCGCCTCGGCGAGCTTCTCCTCGGGGGTGATCACTTGCGGCGATGCCACTGATTCCTCCTGGTGGTGCGGCCCGAGAGATGCCTGCGGAGATGAGAACGAAGGCGTCCAAGATCATCGTTGGGTGAACGACACGGACACCCCTGCGCCCGCACTTTATGCGACGAGCATCCCTGCCCGGTGGCGCGGCGGCCGCCGGTCGGCGCTACGCCCCGCCTGTGCGATGCCGGGCTGGTTGCCCTCGCCCCGAAGAGCCGGTGTCGGTTGCCGCGTTCATCACCTCGATCAGTCGGTTCACGCGGCATGGGGCCCCGGTGTCGGTTTGGTCGGCCGGTCGCCTGCCGGCAACGGGTGGCGATGCCCGGCCGAGGCTCGGGTACTGCGACAAACCGGAACGAGGGAGGAGCCATCAGATGGCCGCATTGACGGGGCGTTGTCCGTCGGCGGCCTTGATGCCCCGGCGCGGCCCGCCGCGGCTCGCCTGAAGACCTGGCGGCCACGGTCCGTGCCCGCCACCCGATCGCCCCGACCACCTGGCGCCCGCCCGTCATCCGACCATTATCGCTGCGCTTCGGCGAGGAGCCATGTCCACCGCATCTCACCAGCCCGCCCCCAAGCCTGTCGCGGCGACTTCCCCACACGCCCGCATCGCGCAGGAGGAGCAGATCACGGCGGTCGCCGCCACGCTGGTGCTCGCGTACGGGCTGCACCCGGCAGACATCACGCGTATCCCGGAAGGCACCGCGACGGACAACTACGCCGTCGTGGACCAGGCGGGCCGACGGCACCCTTCCTGACCTGGGAACCTACCCCCCAGTAGACGAGTTCACCCTCAGTCGCATCACGGCCATCACCGCCCCGCGCCTGGGCGGCGGGGCGGCCACACCACTCCCCCCGCACCCCCCACATCCCCCGACAGACCTCAGGCCCTCCCCAAGAACGCCAGCGCCTCATCCCCCGTCATCCCGCGCCCCAGGTCGTACGCGACCGCGTAATCCGGCGCCGACTCCCGCGCCCCCCGCACCGTGCGCCCCACGTCCGGGTCCTGGTCCAGGGAGACGCCCCGCAGGCCCGCGCCCAGGCCCAGCAGGACCGCCGCGCCCTCCGGGTCGTTCTCCAGCAGGACCACTCCGGCGAGGGCTTCGACGGCTCCGGCGGCGCCCGCGAGGTTGCCGCTGCCGATCATCACGTCGAGGGCACGCTGGTGCCATTCGCGGGCGCGGGCGGTGTCGCCCTCGGCTTCGGCGATGCGGCCGAGGGCGACGAAGACGCGGGCGCGGAGTTCCTCGACGGCGAACCAGCCGGTGGCGCAGCCCGCGAGGGCGGCTTCGATCAGGGTGCGGGCGGCGGGGAGGTCGCCGCTGAGGCGGGCTATCTCGCCGAGGCCCCATTCGACGGCGGCGGGGCGGGTGGGGGCTCCGGCGTCGCGGGCGGTGCGGGCGGCGCGTTCGTAGGCGGTGCGGGCGGCCGGGTAGTCGCCGGTGAGGACGAGGCCGTCGCCCTTGCGGCAGAGCAGGTCGGCCAGGTCCTCGACGGCGCCGAGCTGGCCCGCGAGGGCGAGGGCCTCGTCGTACAGGGCCATGGAGCGGGTGCCGTCGCCGCGCCAGACGGCGAGGGTGGCGAGTTCGGCGAGGCACAGGGTCATGCCCCAGCGGTCGCCGGTGGAGCGGAAGCCGGAGAGGGATGCCTCGAACTGGCGCTCCGCCTCGGCGACCTGGCCGCCGAAGAGGGCCATATGGCCCCAGCCGAGCCGGGCGAGGGCGTCGGACCAGGGGTCGGAGCGCTGGGGCCCGTCGGCGACGGCGCCGGGGCGGGGCGTTCCGGTGCCCATGCCCCACAGCACGGTGAGGAAGGGGTAGCGGGGCGGCCACTCCAGTACGGCGATGATCTCCTCGGCCCGCTGCCAGTAGGGGCCGAGGGTCTGGCCCTCCTCCGTTCCCCCGCTGCCCGCGGCGGCGGCGTTGAGTACGCACAGGACGTACTCCTCCTCCAGTCCGCGCGGCGGCTCGGTGCCGAGCTTGCGCAGGAGTTCGGTGGCGGCGGGGACGCCGTGGCCGCGCAGGCCGCGCAGCCACCAGTAGGAGGTGAGGTCGGCGATGAGCCGGAGCGCGGTCTCCTGGTCGGCGCGGACGGCCCAGTGCAGCGCGGCCTGGAGGTTGGCGTGTTCGGCGGCGAGCCGGGCGAGTGAGTCGAGCTGGTCGGCGGTGCGCAGGGCGGGTTCGAGGGTGCGGGCGAGGTCGAGGAAGTACTCGGTGTGCCTGCGGTGGACGTGTTCCTCCTCGCCGGCCTGGGCGAGTCGTTCGGCGCAGAAGGCGCGGACGGTGCCGAGCATCCGGTAGCGGCCGCCGTCGCCTTCGATGAGGGACTTGTCGGCGAGTCCGGTGAGCCGTTCCACGGCTTCGGCGTCGGACATCTCGCAGACCCGGCCCGCGGCGGCGAGGGTGAAGCCCCCGGCGAAGACGGTGAGGCGGCGGGCGAGGCGCTGTTCGTCCTCCTCCAGCAGGTCCCAGCTCCAGCCGACGACGGCGCGCAGGGTCTGGTGGCGGGGGGAGGCGGTGCGGCTGCCCTGGCTCAGCAGCCGGAACCGGTCGTCGAGGCGGGCGGCGACCTCGTCGACGGGCAGGGAGCGCAGCCGGGCCGCGGCGAGTTCGATGGCGAGCGGCAGTCCGTCGAGGGCGCGGCACACCCGTACGACGGGGACGACGGTGTCGGCATCGACCTGGAAGTCGGGCCGTACGGCGATGGCGCGGTCGGCGAAGAGCCGTACCGCCGGGTACTCCAGGGCCTCGGTGACGCCGACCCCTTCGGGTGGCGCGGCCAGTGGCGGGACGGGGCAGAGCACTTCCCCGGTGATGCCGAGGGCTTCGCGGCTGGTGGCCAGGACCCGGACCCGGGGGCAGGAGCTGAGCAGGCGGAAGACGAGGCGCGCGACCTCCTCCACCACGTGTTCGCAGTTGTCGAGGACGAGCAGCAGTTCGGTGTCGGAGAGGGCGGCGAGGAGGCGTTCGACGGTGTCGGGGAACGGGCTCTGGCGCCCGCCCGCGTTGAGGACGCCTTCACGGACGCCGAGCGCGTTCAGTATCTGCCGGGTCAGGTCGTCGCCGTCGCCGACGCCGCTGAGGTCGGCGAAGGCGACGTCGCCGGGTTCGCGTCCGGCGGCCTCGATGGCCAGGCGGGTCTTGCCGGAGCCGCCGGAGCCGACGACGGTGAGCAGCCGGGCGCCGCCGCCCTGGTCGAGCGGGCCGAGGAGCCGGGAGACCCGTTCGAGTTCGTCGCGGCGGCCGACGAAGCTGGTGAGCTGGGCGGGGGGCCTGTTGCGCGCGACGGTCGGCGGCTCGGACGGGGTGGGTACGGATACGGGTACGGGGGCGGGCATGGCCGCGGTGGTGGTGAGGGAGCGGTCGCCGCGCAGGACGGAGAGGTGGACGGCGGCGAGTTCCTCGGAGGGGTCGTTGCCCAGTTCGTCGGCGAGGATGCGGCGGGTGTCCTCGTAGACGCCGAGGGCGTCGGCACGGCGGCCGCAGCCGTACAGCGCGCGCATCAGCTGTCCCCGGGGCCGCTCCCGCAGCGGGTGGGCGGCGACGAGCTGCTGGAGTTCGGTGACGAGTTCGCGGTGGCCGCCGAGGGCGAGTTCGGCCTCGGCGCGGTCCTCGACGGCGGCGAGCCGCAGCTCTTCCAGCCGGTGGGCGTGGGCGCGGGCGGTGGGGGCGTCGCCGAGTTCGGCGGGGGCGGGGCCGTGCCAGAGGTCGAGGGCCTGGCGGAGGGTGGCCGAGGCGGTGACATGGTCCCCGGCGGCGAGCTGACGCCGTCCCTCGGCGGCGAGGCGCTCGAAGCGGTGGGCGTCCACGCGGTCGGGGTCCACGGCCAGGCGGTAGCCGGTGGGGTGGGACTCGACGAGTTCGTGCGGGGCGGCCCCGCGCAGGTCGCGGCGGAGCCGGGAGATCTGGGACTGGAGGGCGTTGAGCGCGTCGCCGGGCGGCCGGTCGCCGTAGAGGCCCTCGATGAGGGCGTCGACGGTGACGACCCGGCCCGCTTCCAGCGCCAGGAGGACGAGCAGCGACCGGGCCCGTGGGCCGCGCACGGTCACCACGTCGCCGTCACCGCGCTGTATCTCGAACTCGCCTAGGACACCGAACCACATAGCGTCAATTATTGCCCAACCGTGGACCGCCGCCCGCACCGGTGATCTCTCCCGGTCGGCGACCGCTGGCGGAGGAACGGCTGAGGGCGGTGGCGCGGTCGGCGAGCGAGTCATAGCGGCGCTGGACATGGAGCAGGTCGGCGTGGAGGTCGGCGGAGGTGATGCGGCGCGCGGGCGCGGTCCGGGTGGTGACGGCGTGGCGGTTGGCGGTACGGGCGGTGGCGCGGCCGATCGGGAGCGCGCCCGTGTCCGCCCAGCGCAGTCGGCCGTCACCGTCGATGTAGCTGCGGGTGCGGCCCTGGTTGTCCGGGTGCAGACACCAGGGGACGTCGAGATAGCCCCGGGTGAACGCCTTGATCAGCGCGGCGCCCGGGTCCGGGTCCAGGTCGAGTACGGCGTGGACGAGGGCGGCGGCCTCCTCGTACGTCTCGTTGGGCTCGGTCGGCCCGCCGCGCTCAGCGGGCGCGGGCGCGGCGGCCTCGGCGGTCCGCGCGGCGGCCTCCAGCGCGGCGACATTCTCCCCGATGGTGGGGATGCGCCGGGACTCGGCCACCGTCTTCACGATCAGCCGCTCGGCGCCGGAGCGGACGGCGAGCGTGGCGGCGTCGGCGAGCAGGGCGTAGGAGCCGTGCTCGGTGACGGGATACAGCCCCATATAGGCGTAGATGACCACATGCCAGGTCGGGGTGGGCATCAGGTCGGCGCAGAGTCTGCGCAGCGCGGCGACCGCCTCGCGGTCCTGCCCGGGATGGGTCTGCTGGGCGTAGCTGACGGAGACGTCACTGACACCGTGGTGGTGGAAGAAGAGCGCCTCCAGCACGGACACCGCCACCAGCAGGCTGGGCGGGCAGAGCTGGCCCAGCAGACAGCCGCCGAAGGTCTCCAGGTGGGGTTCGGCGCCCGTCTCGCGCAGCGCGGAGTAGCGGCGCACCCCGTCGGCCCAGTTGCGCACCGAGTCGGTCAGCGGGGTGCGGCCGTACGGCAGGCAGTACGAGACCGGTCCGCCCTCGCTGGCCTCGATCCCCAGGCCGATGAGGGCGTCGAAGATATGCCGGGGTACGGCGGAACCGTGCCGGACCTGGACCGGGAAGGAGGCGTCGCGGATCCCGGCGAGCATCCCGGAGGTGACGGCGGGGGCGTGGGTGGTGATCGGGTAGCCGTTGAGTTCCCGGCCGTGGGCGAGGGCGTCGGCGAGGGCCCGGGTCTCACCGAGCCGGGTGTAGCTGTCGAGGGTGATCGTGCCGACGGTGGTCGCGCGGGCGGCCTTGGTGGCGGCGAGTCCGGCGCGCATCCGGTCGGGCGCGTCGAAGCCCATCCGGGGCTGGACGACCAGCCGTCCGTCACCGCCCGCGCGCCGGACGTAGCCGCCGAAGTCGGTGGCGGGGGTGCGGGCACCGGCGCGGGTGAC
>NZ_JBHVHF010000104.1:0-23775 GCF_042800315.1 Streptomyces sp. NPDC057638 | reverse complement strand
GAGACAGGTCCCGTCCGGGCCCGCCACGGGATTCGAGGAGACCGGGGGAGCGCGCTGGACCACCGAGGAGGAGGAACGGTCCTTCCTGGCGGCGGTCGACCGGGCGAGCGAGCGGGTCTCGCTCGCCCGGATCGGGACCACGGCCCAGGGACGGCCGCTCCAGCTCGTGAGCGTCGGGCACCGGCACGCGCCCAGCACCGTCCTGCTGGTCTGCTCCCAGCACGGCGACGAGCCCGCCGGGCGGGAGGCGTGTCTGACCACCGTCCGCGCGCTCGGCCAGGGCCGTGACCCCGCCACCCGGCGGCTGCTCGCCGGGACCCGGGTACTGGTGGTGCCGACCGCCAACCCCGACGGCCGGGCCGCCGACACCCGCACCAACTCCCAGGGGGTGGACATCAACCGCGACCACCTCGCGCTGCGGACCGCCGAGGCCCGCGCGCTGGCCACCGTCATCCGTGACCAGCGGCCCGACATCGTCTACGACCTGCACGAGTACGACGCGACCCCGCCCCAGTACGCCAAGGAGCTGTTCGACCTCTGGCCGCGCAACCTGAACACCCACCCCCGGGTGCACCAGGAGTCGACAACGCTCTCCGAGCGGTATGTCCGCCCGGCGGCGCGGGCGGCCGGATACTCCACGGGTACGTATGGCATCTGGACCGACCCGGTCACCGACGAACCGATCCGCCAGGTCGCGGGCGACGGCCAGGAGCGCATCCTGCGCAACGCCACCGGGGTGAAGAACGCCATCGGGCTGCTGATCGAGAGCCGGATCACCCCCATGAGACCCGGGGAGCACGGCGACACCGCGCTGAACAACCGGCGCCGGGTCGGCAGCCAGCTCACCGCGCTGGAGGGGCTCACCGCCTTCGCCACCGAGCGCCGGGCCCGGATCGTGGCCGCGACCACCGCCGCCCGGCTCACCGGCCTGCTGGACCACGGCCCGGTCTACCTCGGCGGCGCCGACAACGACCCGGCCGGTGAGGAGGAGACCCTCGCCGACCCGCCCTGCGGCTACCGTCTCGCCCCCGGGCCGTTCGCTGAGGTGAAGGACGAGCTGGCGCTCCACGGGGTCACCGTCCGTACCGGCCCCGAGGGCGCCTTCGTACCGCTGCGCCAGTCCCGGCGGGCGCTCGTCCCGCTGCTGCTGGACTCCCGGGCGGCCTATCACCTCACAAAGGGAGAGCCACGGACAGCCTGTTGACCCCGTTCACGTGCATTTCCTGTGGTAGGGGGTAGCGGAAGCACACAGCAACGTCTTCCCGCTTCCTGGAAGCCCCCTGAAAGGTGCCACGTGTGACGCACGAACAGCAGCCGGAGGAACGGGAGGTGCGGCCGGTGACCGCCGCGCTTCCCGGCCCCCACCCCCAGGAGACCGCCAGTCCCGTCACGGACCGGGTGGTCTTCGGCGTCACCGCCGGCCTCACCCTCGCCTTCGTCATCTGGGGCGCGGTCGCCACCGACACGCTGGAGGACATCTCCAGCGCGATGCTGAAAGGACTCATCCACAACGGCGGCTGGGCCTTCGTCCTGGCCGCCTCGGGTTTCGTCGTCTTCGCGCTCTGGCTGGCCATCAGCCGCTACGGACGGATCACGCTGGGCGGCGAGGGCGAGGGCCCCGAGTTCCGTACCGTCTCCTGGGTCGCGATGATGTTCAGCGCCGGAATGGGCATCGGACTGATGTTCTACGGAGTGAGCGAGCCACTGGCCCACTACATCTCGCCGCCCCCGGGCACCGAACCAGCCGACTCCGCGGACGCCATGGCCACCGCGATGGCCACCACCCTCTTCCACTGGACGCTGCACCCCTGGGCCATCTACGCCGTCGTCGGCCTCGCCATCGCGTACAGCACCTTCCGGCGACGGCGGCGACAGACCATCAGCGCGGTCTTCGAACCACTGATCGGGAAGCGGCACGCCAACGGGGGCGTGGGACGGTTCATCGACATCCTCGCCATCTTCGCCACCCTCTTCGGCTCCGCCGCCTCCCTGGGACTCGGCGCCCTCCAGATCGGCAGCGGCTTCACCGAACTCGGCTGGCTGGGAAGCGTCGGCACCGGGCTGCTCGTCGCCATCATCGCCGTCCTGACCGTGGCGTTCGTCGCCTCCGCCGTCTCCGGGGTGGAGAAGGGCATCCAGTGGCTCTCCAACACCAACATGGTGCTCGCGATCGTGCTCGCCCTCTTCGTCTTCATCGCGGGCCCCACCGTCATCGTGCTGGATCTGCTGCCCACCTCCATCGCCTCCTACTTCGGCGACCTGCCCCAGCTCGCCGGGCGCACCGAGGCCACCGGAGGCGAAGGCGTCGCCGAATGGCTCGGCAGCTGGACGGTCTTCTACTGGGCGTGGTGGATCTCCTGGACGCCGTTCGTCGGCATGTTCATCGCCCGCATCAGCCGGGGCCGGACAATCCGTCAGTTCGTCGGCGGCGTGATCCTGGTACCCAGCACGGTCAGCCTGGTCTGGTTCGCCGTCTTCGGCGGCACGGCCATGAAGCTCCAGGAACGCGACCAGCTCGGCACCCAGACCACCCCGGAGGGCCAGCTCTTCGCCGTACTCCAGCAGTACCCCGCCGCCACCGTGATGAGCCTGCTCGTGATGATCCTGGTCGGCATCTTCTTCGTCTCCGGCGCCGACGCCGCCTCGGTCGTGATGGGCACCCTCTCCCAGCGCGGCACCTTCGAACCAGCCCGGACCGTCGTCATCTTCTGGGGCGTGCTCACCGGGGCCGTCGCCGCGGTCATGCTGCTGATCGGCAACGGCAAGGGCGACGCGCTGGCGGGCCTTCAGAACCTGACCATCCTGGTCGCGGCGCCCTTCGTGGTCGTCATGATCGGCATGTGCGTGGCGCTGATGCGGGACCTGCGGGACGACCCGCTGATCGTCCGCAAGGAGATGGGCACGGAGGTGGTGGAGTCGGCGGTGATCGCGGGGCACGAGAAGTACGACGGCGACTTCGAAATCCGCATCGGGCCCACGCCGGAGGCGTGATTTTTAGCGGTTCTTCTCCTCCGGGGCGCTTTAGTCGATGTCTCAGCGCCGACGTGCTCGATCGCTCGTTCCTCACGATCTCCGCGCGACGTCACTGAGACATCGACGCGCCCCTTCGGCTCAGAACCGACCTCGGGTAGAGCGAACCCTCACACGGAGCTACTCACCACCAGAGCCCCTGGGGGTGACCCGGTGGCGAAGCTCCCACGGCGAAAGCCGGGCAGGGTGGGCACACGGGAACCCCCTGCCGGGCAGGCGTCCCCACTCGCCCAGCCCCGCACCCGGCCCCACCCGGCAGCGGGGCCCGCACGCACGCGGGGCCACGCGCCCGGAGTGGGCCGCCGGTGGGCCGGGTTGTCCGGTGTCGGGATGGACGGTGGACAACCCCGGTCAGGAGAATGAGCCCCCGAAAGGGGGACGGCGTGCCACGACGCGAGAAACCACTGGGGTCCGAGAACGATCCGCTGATCCGGCTCGCCGCCGATCTGCGCGCCCTCAGAGAACGCGCGGGCAGCCCCACGTACCGCGCCCTCGCGGAACGCGCCCACTACTCGGTCGCCTCCCTCGCCGCCGCCGCGTCCGGCCAGAAGCTGCCCAGCCTCGCCGTCACCCTCGCCTATGTGCGGGCGTGCGGCGGCGACGCGGACCAGTGGGAGCGGCGCTGGCACGAGGTCGCCCGCGCGGTCGGCGGGGTGGAGGGGCCCGGCAAGGGGGAGGGCGGGGACGCGGGCGACTGCCCGTACCCGGGGCTCGCCCCGTTCCAGCCCGCCGACGCCGAGCGGTTCTTCGGGCGGGGCCGGGCCGTCGCCGAGGTACGGGCGCGGCTGGAGCGGCACCGGCTGGTGGCGCTGTTCGGGGCGTCCGGGGCGGGGAAGTCCTCGGTGCTGCGGGCGGGTGTCATGCCGGGGCTGCCCAATGGGCTGCTGCTGACTCCCGGGGCTCATCCGCTGGCGGAGTGCGCCGCCCGGCTCGCCCCTCTCGTCGGCGCGGCACCGGACGAGTTGCGCCGGGAGCTGCTGGCGGGTCCGCGCGGGCTGCACCGGGTGCTGCGGCGGACGGCGGGTGGGGTGACGACCCTGGTCGTGGACCAGTTCGAGGAGGTTTTCGCCCTCTGTCCCGACGTCGACGAGCGGGAGTTGTTCATCGCCGCCCTGGTGACGGCGGCCCGGGACGTCAGCGGCGGCTGTCAGGTGCTGCTCGGGGTACGGGCGGACTTCTACGCCCACTGCACCCGCTACCCGGAGCTGGTGGAGTCTCTGCGCGGCGCGCAGGTGACGCTGGGTCCGATGACCGCCGAGGAGTTACGGGAGGCGATCACCCGGCCCGCCGTGCTGGCGGGCTGCACGGTGGAGAGCGCGCTGCTGGCCCGGCTGGTCGCGGAGGCGGCGGGGCAGATCGGGGCGCTGCCCCTGCTGTCGCACGCGCTGCGCGAGACCTGGCACCACCGGCGCGGGATGACGCTCTCGCTGGACGGCTTCCGGCTCGCCGGGGGCATGGAGGGCGCGCTGGCCCAGTCGGCGGAGTCCTTCTACGCCGCGCTCCCGGCCGACCGGCGGGCCATGACCCGCGATCTGTTCCTCCGGCTGACCGCGCCGGGCGAGGGCACCGAGGACACCAAGCGCCGCATCGCGCGTGAGGAGCTGGATCCGGACCCGGTCACCGAGGAGATCCTGGAGCGGCTGGCCGCGGCACGGCTGCTGACCCTCGGCGACAACAGTGTCGAGATCAGCCATGAGGCCCTGATCCGCAGCTGGCCCCGGCTGCACGACTGGCTGGGCAGCCAGCGGGACGCGCTGCGGATCCACCGTCAGCTCACGGAGGCGACGAGCGCCTGGGAGCAGCTCGGGCGGGACCCGGACACCCTGTACCGGGGCACCCGCCTGGCGCTCGCCCGTGACATGGCCGCCGTCAATCCGGGCGCGCTGGCCCGGCGCGAACGGGCCTTCCTCGACGCCTCGGTGGCCGCGGAGGAGCGGGAGCGGAGCGCCGCCCGGCGCACCACGGTCCGGCTGCGCCGGCTGGTCGTGCTGCTCACGGTGCTGTTCCTGATCGCGGCGACCGCCACCGTGTACGCGGTCAGGACCAGCCGTGACGCCGACCGGCAGCGTGACGCGTCCCTCTCCCGGTTCGTCGCCTCCCAGGCCGACGCCATGCGCGCGCTCGATCCGGCGCTCGCGCTGCAACTGAGCCTGGCGGGGTTCCGGCTCGCCCCGACCACCCAGGCCCGCGGCAGCGTGCTGAGCGCCTTCTCCACCCCGTACGCCACCCAGCTCACCCCGCGTCGGCACGGACCGCCGCTCGTCGGCAACATCCCGTACGGACGGACCGCGGCCCTCTCCCCGACGCGACCCCTGGCGGCCACGGCGGCGGGCGACGGGACCGTGCGGCTGTGGGATGTGCGCGATCCCCACCGGCCCGCCGAGCGGCGCGTCTTCGCCCGGCACAAGGCCGTCGTGTGCGCCGTGGCCTTCGGTTCCGGCGGGACCACGCTCGCCAGCGCGGACCGTGCCGGACGGGTGCTCGTGTGGCCGGTGGTCCAGGGCGACGACCGGGAGGTCATCGATCTGGAGCGACCGGTCTGCGGGCTCGCCTTCTCGCCCACGGGACTGCTGGCGACGGCGGGCGAGGACGGTGTGGTGCGGCTGTGGGACACGGCCGCGCCGGGACTGCCCGGGGTGGCGGCGCTGGCCGCCGGGGAGACGGCGCGCGATGTCGCCTTCGCCCCGGACGGGCGCACCCTGGCCGTGGCGGTGGGCTCCGCCGTACGGCGGTGGGACACCACCGACCCCCGGCGTCCCCGGCCGCTTG
Organism: Streptomyces sp. NPDC057638; assembly: GCF_042800315.1. NCBI lineage: Bacteria > Bacillati > Actinomycetota > Actinomycetes > Kitasatosporales > Streptomycetaceae > Streptomyces > Streptomyces sp. NPDC057638. The sequence goes on along the minus strand of NZ_JBHVHF010000104.1, from coordinate 17,976 downwards.
CGGCGCTCACCGGACACCGGGGGACCGTCTGGTCGGTGGCCTACTCCTCGGATGGGCGGGCCCTGGCCACGGCGAGCGGGGACGGCACCGCGCGGGTGTGGGACCTGCGGGGCGCCACCCCCCTCGCCCGGGTCCTCGCCGGGAACCGGCGGACGGTCTACGCGGCCGCCTTCAGCCCGGACGGAAGGACCCTGGCGACCGCGGGAGAGGACCAGACCGTCCAGCTGTGGGATGTGGCGGGTGCCGCCGCGCCCCGGCGGACCGCCCGGCTCACGGGGCATCCGACGATGGTCAACGCGCTGGCGTTCCAGCGGGCGGGGACGGCGCTGCTGAGCGCCAGTCAGGACCACACCGTCCGGCTGTGGGATCTGCCCGCGCCCGCGCTCGCCGCCCATGGGGACTTCGTCTTCGGCACCGCCTTCCATCCGGACGGTGGGACGCTGGCCACCAGCGGCCAGGACGGCGTGGTCCATCTGTGGGACACCACGGACCCGGGCCGCCCCCGGCGTCTGGCGGCCCTCACCGGCCCCGACGGCCCTGTTTACAACGTCGCCTTCAACCGGGACGGCACCCGGCTCGCCACGGTCGGCGACGACAGGACCACCCGGCTGTGGGACGTCACCACTCCCGCCCGCCCGCGCCAGCTCTGGCGGGTGCGCACCCACGGCGACGGCAACCCCGAAGGGGTCGCGTTCGGTCCCGGCCCCGCCGGGACCACCGGAGGCACCCTGGCGACGGGCGGCTCCGACGGGACGATCCAGCTGCTGGACCCCGGCGCCCCCGGGCGGCGGCCCACCCTCGTCGGCAGGCACAAGGACTATGTGCGCGCGGTCGCGTTCGCCCCCTCCGGCACCCATCTGGCCAGCGCCTCCGAGGACGGCACCATCGGGCTGTGGGACCTGCGGCCGGACGGCTCACGGCCCCTCTTCCTGCGCCAGCACACCCGCGCGGTCCGCTGGGTCGCCTTCAGCCCCGACGGGCGCACCCTGGCCAGCGCGGGCGACGACCGCTCCATCCGGTTCTGGGACGTCACCGACATGACGCGTCCCCGCTATCTGGCCACCGCCCTCGGCCATGCGAGCAAGGTCTACTCGGTGGCGTTCAGCGCGGACGGCGCCACCCTGGCCAGTTCGGGGGACGACCGGACCGTACGGCTCTGGGATATCGGCGACCGCCGCCATCCGCGCGAACGGGCCACCCTCACCGGGCACACCGACCGGCTGCACCGGCTCGCGTTCAGCCCCGACGGCCATACGGTCGCCAGCGGCAGCCGGGACGGGACGGCCCTGCTGTGGGAGACGGACGTGGAGCGCGTCGCGCGGCGGATCTGCGCGACGGCGCACCCGGCCGTCACCCGCGCGCAGTGGCGCGTCTTCCTGCCGGGCGTGCCGTACCGGCCGCCGTGCTGAGCCCCGGGCGCGCCCCCGCCGACCGCCGCGTCGAACCTCCCCGGCGGGCGCCAGGCGTCAGGCGTCCTCGAAGCGCTCGCCCCGCCCCGCCTTCGCCAGCAGCAGCGCCGGAGGCGTGAAGCGCTCCCCGTACCGCTCCGCCAGCTGCCGGGCGCGCGCCACGAAACCGGGCAGCCCGCCCTCGTACCCGTTGATGTACTGGAGCACTCCCCCGGTCCAGGCCGGGAAACCGATGCCCATGATCGAGCCGATGTTGGCGTCGGCGACGGAGGTGAGTACGCCCTCCTCCAGACAGCGGACGCTGTCGAGGGCCTCCGAGAAGAGCATCCGCTCCTTCATGTCCGCGAAGGGCACCGGGTCGCCGCCGGTGGCGAAGTGCTCGCGCAGCCCCGGCCAGAGCCCGGTCCGCGTGCCGTCCTCCGCGTAGGTGTAGAAGCCCGCTCCCCCGGCCCGGCCGGTGCGGCCGAACTCGTCGACCATGCGGTCGATGACGGCCTCGGCCGGATGCGGGGTCCAGGCGGCGCCGGACTCCTCGACGGCGCGCCGGGTCTCGTCCCGGATCCGCCGGGGCAGGGTGAGGGTCAGCTCGTCCATCAGGGAGAGCACCTTGGCCGGGTAGCCCGCCTGGGCGGCGGCCTGCTCCACCGAGGCCGGGTCGGCTCCCTCGCCGACCATCGCCACGCCCTCGTTGATGAACTTCCCGATGACCCGTGAGGTGAAGAAGCCCCGGGAGTCGTTGACGACGATCGGCGTCTTGTTGATCTGCCGCACCAGGTCGAAGGCGCGGGCCAGCGCCTCGTCCCCGGTGCGCGCGCCCCGGACGATCTCCACCAGCGGCATCTTGTCGACGGGCGAGAAGAAGTGCAGCCCGACGAAGTCGGCGGGCCGCTCGACGCCCTCGGCGAGGGTCGTGATGGGCAGGGTGGAGGTGTTGGAGCACAGCAGCGCGTCCGGCGCGACGACCGCCTGGACCTCCTGGAAGACCTTCCGCTTGAGGGCGGTGTCCTCGAAGACCGCCTCGATGACCGCGTCGCAGCCCGCGACTTCGGCCAGGTCGGCGGTGGTGGTGATACGGGCGAGCAGCGCGTCCCGCCTGGCCTCGGTGGTACGGCCCCGGGCCAGCGCCTTGGCGAGCAGCTTCTCCGCGTACGCCGTGCCGCGCAGCGCGGCCTCCTCGGTGACGTCCTTGAGGACGACGTCGATCCCGGCGCGGGCGCAGGAGTACGCGATCCCGGCGCCCATCATCCCGGCGCCGAGGACGGCGACCCTGCGCACGGGCCGCCGCTCGACGCCGTCGGGGCGGCTGAGGCCGGAGTTGACCGCCTGGAGGTCGAAGAAGAACGCCTGGATCATGTTCTTGGCGGTCTGTCCGGTGACCAGTTCGGTGAAGTACCGCGCCTCGATGGTCTGCGCGGTCTCGAAGTCGACCTGGGAGCCCTCGACGGCGGCGGCGAGGATGTTGCGCGGCGCGGGGTAAGGCGCGCCGCCGGTCTGCTTCTTCAGATGGGCGGGGAAGGCGGGCAGCTGGGCGGCGAAGCGGGGGCTGGCGGGGGTGCCGCCGGGGATCTTGTAGCCGTCGGTGTCCCAGGGCTGGTGCGACACGGGGTGGTCGTCCACATAGGCGCGGGCCTGGGCGAGGAGATCCTCGGGGGTGGTGGCGAGCGCGTGGACCAGCCCGTTCTCCAGGGCGCGCGCCGGGCTGTACTGGGTGCCCTGGAGCAGCACCTTCATCAGCGCGTCGGTGATACCGAGGAGGCGTACGGTACGGGTGACGCCGCCTCCGGCGGGCAGCAGCCCCAGCGTCACCTCCGGCAGCCCGACCCGGACGCCCGGCGCGTCGAGCAGGATCCGGTGGTGAGCGGCGAGCGCGATCTCGTATCCGCCGCCGAGGGCGGTGCCGTTGACGGCGGCGACGACGGGCTTGCCGAGCGTCTCGATCCGGCGCAGGGCGCGCTTGATGGCCATGCCGCCCTCGAACACCTCGCGCGCGTGCTCGGGGCCGAGGCGGATCATGTCCTTGAGGTCGCCCCCGGCGAAGAACGTCTTCTTCGCCGAGGTGATGACGATGCCCCGGATGCTCTCGCGCTCGGCCTCGACCCGGTCGGCGACGGCCGCGAGCGAGTCCCGGAACGCCTGGTTCATGGTGTTGGCGGACTGGTTCGGGTCATCCAGGACGAGGGTGACGACCCCGGTGTCGTCCTGTTCCCAGCGGATGGTGGTGTTCTCGGTCATCGGAGCTCTCCAGGGAAGGTGCGGGCGGGGGTTCTCGCCGTACGGACGCGGCCTCGCGGGACGGACGGCTCTCGCGCGTACGCGGGGCTTCTCGCGCGCCGCCACGCGTGTACGGGGGCGGAAGGCGCGTCGTCGCCTGGAGCCACTAGAGCCGTTCGACCACCGTCGCGACCCCCATGCCGCCGCCGACGCAGAGCGTGGCGAGCCCGTACCGCTTGTCCTGGCGTTCCAGTTCGTCCACGAGGGTGCCGAGGATCATGGCCCCGGTGGCGCCCAGCGGATGGCCCATCGCGATGGCGCCGCCGTTGACGTTCACCCGGTCCAGCGGGACGTCCATATCGCGCAGGAAGCGCAGCACGACCCCGGCGAACGCCTCGTTGATCTCGATCAGGTCGATGTCACCGATGGTGAGCCCGGCCTTCCGCAGCGCCTTGCGGGTGGCGGGCGCGGGACCGGTGAGCATGATGGTCGGCTCGGAGCCGGAGACGGCGGCGGAGACGATCCGGGCGCGCGGGGTGAGTCCGTACCGTTCGCCGGTCTCGCGGGAGCCGATGGCGACCAGCGCGGCGCCGTCCACGATGCCGGAGGAGTTGCCCGCGTGGTGGACGTGGTCGATCCTCTCGACCCAGTGGTACTTCTGGAGCGCGACGGCGTCGAAGCCGCCGAGTTCGCCGACGGAGGCGAAGGAGGGCTTGAGGGCGGCGAGGGTGTCGGCGGTGGTGCCGGGGCGCATGTGCTCGTCATGGTCGAGGACGGTCAGCCCGGTGCGGTCGCGGACCGGGACGACGGAGCGCTCGAAGCGCCCCTCCTTCCACGCGGTGGCGGCCCGCTCCTGGGAGAGGGCCGCGTACTCGTCGACGTCACGGCGGGTGAAGCCCTCGATGGTGGCGATGAGGTCGGCGCCGATGCCCTGGGGCACGAAGCCGACGGTGTGGTTGGTCATGGGGTCGGCGAACCAGGCGCCGCCGTCGGAGGCCATCGGCACCCGGGACATCGACTCCACGCCCCCGGCGAACACCAGGTCCTCCCAGCCGGAGCGGACCTTGGCGGCGGCCAGGTTGACCGCTTCGAGCCCGGAGGCACAGAACCGGTTCTCCTGGACCCCGGCCACCGTGTCCGGCAGCCCGGCGGCGATGGCGGCGATCCGGGCGATGTCCGACCCCTGGTCCCCCACCGGCCCCACCACGCCCAGCACGATGTCGTCCACGGCCGCCGGGTCAAGACCGGGGCTGCGCTCGAGCGCCGCCCGGATCAGCCCGGTGACGAGGTCGATCGGCTTGGTCCCGTGCAGGGCGCCGTTGGCCTTCCCGCGACCGCGCGGGGTGCGGATCGCGTCGTACACATACGCTTCGGTGGTCACTTCAGCAGCCTTTCGGAGAGCGGCCGTGCGGAGAGCAGTCCTCGTTGGGAGCGGTGTCACGGCCGGGCGGCGCCGGACGGGCGGGACCGTGACGGCTCCCCCTCAGGACAGGGCGTCGCGGTCGGCGGGCAGCCCCCAGTCACGGGCGACCTCGTCCGTGTGGGCGCCCGGCAGCGCGGGCCCGCCGCGCAGGGTGGTGGGGGTGGCGGAGAAACGCGGGGCGGGCGCGGGCTGGGTGATGCCGCCGTGGTCCACGAAGGTGCCGCGCGCGGCGAGCTGGGGGTGGGTGGGCGCCTCCGTCAGCGAGAGCACCGGCGCCACACAGGCGTCCGACCCCTCGAAGACGGCGGTCCACTCGGCCCGGGTACGGGTCCTGAACCGTGCCGCGACGGCGTCGCGCAGCTCGTCCCAGCGCTCCACGTCCCGGCGCGGCGGCACCTCGCCGTCGAGCCCGAGCAGACGGATGAAGTCGTCGTAGAAGCGCTGTTCGAGCGCTCCGACGGCCATATGGCCGCCGTCGGCGGTCTCGTAGCAGCCGTAGAAGGGGCAGCCGCCGTCCAGCAGATTGCTGCCGCGCCGGTCCGCCCAGCCACCGGCGGCGACCATGCCGTGGATCATCGTGGCGAGATGCGCGGCGCCGTCGACGATGGCCGCGTCCACGACCTGGCCCGCGCCCCCCTCGCCCCGGGCGTGCTGGAGGGCGGCGAGGATGCCGATGACCAGATAGAGCGAGCCGCCCGCGTAGTCCCCGACGAGATTGGCGGGAACGGTGGGCGGCTCGTCGGCCCGGCCGATCATGCCGAGCGTGCCGGTGGGGGCGATATAGGTGACGTCGTGACCGGCGCGGGAGGCGAGCGGTCCCTCCTGCCCCCACCCGGTCATCCGTCCGTAGATCAGCCGGGGATTACGGGAGAGACAGACATCCGGCCCCACCCCGAGCCGCTCGGCCACTCCGGGGCGGTACCCCTCGATCAGCACATCGGCCCGCTCGGCCAGATCGAGCACGCGGGCCGCGCCCCCCTCGGACTTGAGGTCGACGAGGATCGAGCGCTTGCCCCGGTTGGTGAGGTCGTACTCCGGGTCGATGCCGAAGCCGGAGCCGCCGGGGCGGTCGACGCGGACGACATCGGCGCCGAGGTCGGCGAGGGTCATCGCGGCGAAGGGCGCGGGCCCGATGCCCGCGAGTTCGACGACACGGAGCCCGTGCAGTGGGCCATGAGGGCCAGGAGAATCGTGGCTGCCGTGCGGGGTGGTGATCATCGGGGGGTCCCAGCGTCTGTGTGACATAACTGATGTAACACCAGCGATGGTAAGAACACGTTCCACCCCGCACAAGGGCCGCCCCGCCCGCCGGTCGAGCGGTTCCCGGCCCGCGCGGCGCGCGCCCGCCGGGGGCGGAACGCGCGCCCACCGGGCGGGCGCGGAGGACCGTCAGCCGGAGGCGGGGCGGGCGCGGAGGACCGTCAGCCGGAGGTGGGGCGGACAGAGCGTCAGCCGGGCGTGAGGCGGGCGGTGTCCAGCCGGGCCACCCGGCCCTTCTCCCCGGAGGCCCAGCAGCCGCCGCGCGGGGCGCACTCCACCGTGTCGTAGGAGCCACCGTCCACGGTCCGCCAGGTCCGGCCGCCGTCCCGGGTCAGATCCGTCCCCGTCGGCCCCACCGCCAGCGCGGCGGAGCGGCTGCCCGGCAGCCAGGCCGCACCGGAGCGGTAGGCGGGCGGCGGGGTGGTGGACGGCTGCCAGCTGCGGCCGCCGTCCCGGGTGACCGCGCCCGCGCGGGGCGAGGGCTGGCCGCCCCGGTAGTCACCGCCGACCGCGATGCCGTGGTGGCGGTCGCGGAAGGCGACGGCGAAGACCCCGCGCGCCGGGTCGCCCGCCGGGACGGGGGTCTCGGCGACGCTCCAGGTCAGTCCCCGGTCACCGGAGCGCAGCACCCGCGCGCTCGGCCCGCCCCCGGTGGCCAGCCAGACGTCCCTCGGCCCGGCGGAGACCAGACACTGACCGCTGGCGGCGAAGGCGGAGTCACCCTCGCGGGCGGGCGGCATCCCGGCGCTGGGGAGCACCGTCCAGGTGGCGCCGCCGTCGCGGGTGGCGAGGATGCGGTACCGGCCGTCGACGGGGTCGCTCAGGGCGAGGCCGTTGCGGCGGTCGAAGAAGGTGACGCAGTCGTAGAAGGCCCTGGGGTCGGTGTTCTTGAAGGTCTCCGTCCAGGTGGCGCCGCCGTCGGTGGTGCGCAGCACCCGCGAGGCGTCGCCGGGGCCGATGGCCAGGACCACGGCGCGCCGGGTGTCGAAGGCCTCGACGTCCCGGAACTCCAGTCCCTCCGCCCCGGGCGGGGAGACATCGCGCCAGTCACGGCCGCCGTTCGTGGTGCGCAGGACCGTGCCCCGGGAGCCCGCCACCCAGGCGGTGGCGCGGTCGACGGCGGCCAGGCCCCGGAAGCGGGCGTCGGTGCCGGTCTCCGTCAGGTTCCACCGCACGGCGGCGGTGCGCGGCACGGACCCGCCCCGGCCGCGGGCCGTCGCCGCCGCTCCGGCCGGCGTGAGCGCCGCTCCCGTCGCCGTTCCCGTCGCTATGAGTGCCTTCGCCGTCCCGGTGGACGTGGCCGCCCCGGGCCCGGGTGGGCTTCCCGCCTGGGCGGGTCCGGTGAGCGCCGCCGCCATGGCCGCCGCGCACAGTCCCACGGTGACCGTCCGTCTCGTCTTCCCCTTGGGCGTCATGGCGCTGGAAGCTAGCCGACCCGCCGGGGAGCGTCCAGGGCGCCACACGCCCCACGGCGCGCGCCCAGCACACCGAACACGCCCAGCACGCACGAGAACGCGGGGCACGCACGAGGACGCCGAGCACCGACGAGAACATGGGGCGAAACGCACCGAACGCGCGCGAGAACACGGGCGAAACGCGCGGTGATAAAGCTCACGCACCCGCCGAGTGCACGTCGATGGCGCTTTCGCCGTCTTTCCCCGCTGCCGGGAGCGATCGTCTTGGGGAGCGCGTTCGACTCATCAAGGGGCGTTCACCGCGGGGGCGTTCACGGGGTCACACAGAGGAGCAGCTGTTGTCAGTCGTCATCGAACACGCCGTCCAGGCGCGGCTGGTCTCCGCGACTCCCCGGATGGAGTCGGTCCCGGCGACCTTGCGCTACGACCGTGAGGACCCCTTCGCCGTCACGATCGACTTCCCCGCCCCGGCGACCCTGGAGGGCGCGGACGTGAGCTGGGCCTTCGGCAGGGAGCTGCTGGTGGCCGGGATCGAGCGGCCCTCGGGGGCCGGCGATGTGCGGGTGCGCCCCTACGGCTACGACCGTACGGTGCTGGAGTTCCACGCCCCGGAGGGTGTCGCCGTGGTCCATGTGCGCACCAGCGAGCTGCGGCGCTTCCTGAAACGCGCGCAGGGGGTCGTCCCCCGGGGCCGCGAGCACCTCTTCCTCGACCTGGACGAAGACCTGGCCGAGCTGCTGCGCGACACCCGCTGAGGACGACCCCCGGCAGGCCCGGTGGTCAGGACCCGGCGGCACCCGCACCGGCGGTGACGGCCACCGCGATGGCGACCTTCACCTCATGGATCACCCTCTTGAGCGCGGGGGCGGTGGAGCCGCTGCGGTCCGTGAGGGCCTCGATGCGGTCCTTGTACTCCTTGCGCTCCTTGCGCGTGACGAGGGTCTTCAGCTCGGCACCCGCCGCGAGCGCCACGACGGCGGCGTCCGCCTCCGCGATGTCATCGACCGGGCCGGTGCCGGTGAGTGTCTCGCGCGCCTCGGCCTTCAGCGCCTTGACGACCTCGGGCCGGGCCAGTTCGTACTTGGTCCGGGAGAACATCCCGCTGCTGGTGGTCAGCTGACCGTCCGCCGCGAGCTGCTCCCGCAGGGCGTCGAGGGTCTGGGAGGACTTGTGCGTCACCCAGCTCTTCCACTTGCGCCCCTTGGACTCCTGGACCAGGTCGAGCAGCCCGTCCAGGACCGGGTCCCCGGTGCGGGTGGCGGCCGCGGACCGGGCCACCCCGTCCTCGTCGACGAGGAGACCGCGCTGGGCCAGCTCGGTGAGGGCACCGGCCCGGACCAGATAGTTCAGATGAGATGTGCCGCTCGCTTTCATCTTGTCGGTGTCCCACGCCAGCAGGTAGAGCCGGGCGGGCAGCGAAAGCGATTCAGTGGTCATCGGAAATGCGCTCCTTGCTTCTGTGGGGATTCTCGGTGGTCGGGTCGATGGGGACACCCCCAGGGGCGAGCCCGGGAGCGGATCGGGACGATTCACGGGGCCGACGGGGTCACGGCAGGAGGATGGGTGCTCCCCGTGTGGGTGGCCGATGAAAATTCATTGACAGCACCCCACCCGCTTCTTACCGTGGTTACCGCTTCTGCCACCGTTGATCGGAGAAGGACGTTGCTCGTCTGAGGTCCTGGAACACCGTGCGCTGCCCCGCCCAGGGCGGATGAGCCGCGCAGTGCGTGCGACCTCGGCATCGAGCTGCCATTTCCGGGCCTGTCGACCCTTTCTCCTCGGCCTCTCGGCCTTGTCGTGCGTACGACGGTGTCTCCATCCGTTGCCATGATCCTTCTCAGCAACCCGGAGACCTGTTTTGTCCATTGCTTCTTCCCATATCGTCTGCACCTCCCTCACGTTCAGCTGGCCTGACGGAACGGAAGTATTCGACGATTTTCAGCTTGCGGTCGGTCCCGGCAGAACCGGACTGATCGGCCTCAATGGGTGCGGAAAGTCTACGCTCCTGAAACTCGTGGCCGGTGAACTCAGCCCGTCCCAGGGCACGATCAAGACATTCGGCGAGGTGGGATATCTGCCGCAGAATCTGGTGCTCGACACACGGCTGCGGGTGGACGAGGTACTGCGGATCGACCGGGTCCGTGCCGCGCTCCACGCGATCGAGGGAGGCGACGCCGACGCGGAGCACTTCACCGTCGTCGGCGACGCCTGGGACATCGAGGAGCGCTCGCTGGCCACCCTCGACCAGCTCGGGCTCGGCCATATCGGGCTCGACCGCACCATCGGCGAACTCTCCGGCGGCGAGGGCGTCCTGCTGAAGCTGGCCGCCCTGCTGCTGGCCCGCCCGGATGTGCTCCTGCTGGACGAGCCCACCAACAACCTCGATCTGCGCGCCCGCCGCAGGCTCCACGCCGCCGTCGCGGCCTGGCCCGGTGTCCTGGTCGTGGTCAGCCACGACCGCGACCTGCTGGAGCAGGTCGACCAGATCGCCGATCTACGCGACGGCGAGGTGCGCTGGTACGGCGGGAATCTCTCCGCCTACGAGGAGGCCCTCACGGTCGAACAGGAGGCCGCCGAGCGGATGGTGCGGGTCGCGGAGGCCGATGTCCGGCGCCAGAAGCGCGACCTCACCGACACCCAGCAGAAACTGGCCCGCCGCAAGCGGTACGGCCAGAAGATGCAGGACACCCGCCGGGTGCCCAAGGTCGTCGCGAGCGCGCTCAAGCGCAAACAGCAGGTGTCGTCGGGCAAGGAGACCACCCTCCACCAAGGCCGGCTCCAGGAGGCCAGGGAACGTCTGGACGAGGCGGTGGAGGCACTGCGCGACGACGACGAGATCCGTCTGGAACTGCCCGCCACGCTGGTCCACCCGGGTCAGGGCGTGCTACGGCTGTCCGGCCTGCGGACGCGTTACGGCCCGCCGCTGCCACAAGAGTTCGAGGTGCGCGGCCCCGAGCGGATCGCGCTGGTGGGCCGCAACGGCGCGGGCAAGACGACGCTGCTGCGCACGGTCATGGGCGAGCTGGAGCCGGTCGAGGGGGAGGCGGAGACCCTGGTTCCGGCGCGTTTCCTGCCGCAGCGGCTCGATGTGCTGGACGACGGGCTGAGCCTGGTGGAGAACGTGGCCCGGTTCGCCCCCGACGCCACGCAGAACCGCGTCCGGGCCCGGCTGGCGCGCTTCCTCTTCCGGGGCGCGCGTGCCGACCGCCCCGCCGGGACCCTCTCGGGCGGTGAGCGCTTCCGTGCCTCACTGGCCGCGCTGCTGCTGGCGGAGCCCGCGCCCCGGCTGCTGCTGCTGGACGAGCCGACCAACAACCTGGACATGGCGAGCGTGCGGGTCCTGGTCTCGGCCCTGAAGAACTTCGAGGGAGCGCTCGTGGTGGCCAGCCATGACCTGCCGTTCCTGGAGTCGATCGGGATCACCCGCTGGCTGCTGCTGAGTGAGGAGGGGCTGCGGGACACCACTCCGCGGGAGCTGGCGCGGGAGTAGCGGAACGCGGCCCTTCCGTCCCCATGGAGGTCGCGGCCCGGTGTCCCGGCGGAACCGCGGGGAGACCGGGCCGGGGCTCCGCCGGGTATGGAAGGGCCCGGCTCCCGTCCCGTGTCCGGCGGTGTTCGCCCCGTGGGACGGCCGCTGGGCCGGTGCGCGGGGCGGCACCGGACGTTCACATGATCATGTGGCTGAGCGTGTACCGGTCCGCGAGACCGATGGCGACGAGAGGCGGCGACCACCGCGGGCCGCCCACCGGTTCGTCCTCACCCGCGGCTCGCGGCGATCTCCGCCGCCCGGAATCCGGCCGCGGTGGCGTCGAGAGCGGTCTCGATGTCGTCTTGGGTCATCGCGGCATTGATGTACCAGTGGTGGTTGGGGTGGAACAAGATCCCACACCGCGTGGTCTCGGTGTAGAAGGCGTCCTGAATCCTTCGCCGCGCATCGTCATCGGTGTACCGAAAGCGCATGAAGGGCATGTGTGGCACACCCAGCACATGGGCGTCGAGTCCGGATCGGACGATCTGCTCGGCCAGGCCGCGCTGCAGGGTCGCGCCCAGTTCCTCGATATGGTCCAACGCGCTGGAATCACGGAGCTGGGTGATCGTCGCGACGGCACCGGCCATTTCCGCACCGTTGACGTGGAAGGTCGACCCGATGTGCACCTCGCCGACGGCTCGCATGACCTCCTCGCGACCCACCACCGCCGAGATGGGGTAACCATTGGCCATTGCTTTACTGAAGGTCACGATGTCTGCCTGTACCTCGTACCGCTCCTGCGCACCGCCCAGCGCGACCCGGAAACCGGAGCGCATCTCGTCGAGCACGAACAAGGCGCCGTGCCGCCGAGCCAGCTCAGCGGCCGCGGCCAGAAAGCCCTCGGCCGGGGGTTCCTCCTCGAACGGCATCATCAGCAGGCAGGCCACCTCGCCGGGATAGCGGCGCAACTCCCGCTCCAGACTGGCCAGGTCGTTGTACCGGAACGTGCTGACCGTCTGCTGGGCGGACCGGGGCACGCCCGCCGGACGGTTGGCGCACCAGTCATGCCAGCCGTTGTATCCCCAGCGGATCACCCGCTCGCGCCCGGTGTGCGCCCGGCTCAGCCGCACCGCCGCGCTCGTCGCGTCCGAGCCGCTCTTGAGCAGGAACACCCGATCGGCGTGCGGAACCACCGAGATGAGCAACTCGGTGAGTTCCACCTGGACTTTCTTTCGGAGGGTTATGGCGAACCCGTCGCGGATCTCGCGGATGACCGCCTCGGACACCACCGGATCGGCGTGGCCGAGGATGATGGTGCCGTAGGCCAGAATGAAATCCACATATCGGTTCCCATCGACATCCCACACATACGCGCCGGATGCCCGCTCGCCATACAGCGGGTACTCGCCATCCACCAGACGATCACGGGCCAGTACATAGCCGGAGTACGCCTGGGTGGCGTCGACACGTGCCGCCCTTTCCAGCAGCCGACGGGATTCGCTCAAGTCCAGGGGCCGGTTTCGCTTGACCACCACTGCTCCTCGGGGGGAATTGTTCAGGGTGACGGCATCTCTGGTTGGTGTGAAGAGCTTGCCGGGCCACGGACTGGCACCGCGCCCGCTACCGCGAATCAGCCAGCTCTTGGCGTGAACCTGCCACCAATGCCGCGTTTCGGCGCGCCTAGGCTCGGATCCATCCGCGCGATCCGCGCGGTCTCCGCGGGGTGTGCCACGGCACCGGGCCGTTCGCGGCTCGACCGGAACCGGGCCGGGACGGAGCTGGGAATGACGGGTACCCATCCGGACCGGGGCCCGGGGATCATCGCCGTACTCGGTGCGTTCGTCCTCAACGGCGCACTGCTCGGCTCGTGGGCCCCCCGGGTGCCGGCGCTGGCCACGCAGATCGGTGCGGACGAGGGTGCGCTGGGGCTGTCCCTGCTCGGTGCCAGCGCAGGCATGATCGCCGCTTCGATCCTCGCCGGGCGGCTGTGCGCGGCGTTCGGCGCTCGCGTCGTCATGACGGTGTCCGGCGTCGCCGGGTCCGCGATGCTTCCGGCGCTGGGACTGGCGAGGTCACCCACGACGCTCGGTCTGTTGCTGATCGCACTCGGCGCGATGGTCGGTGTGATGGACGTGGCGATGAACGTGTCCGGCGTGACAGCGACCCGGCGGACCGGCCGGTCGATCATGCCACTGTTCCACGCGGCCTTCAGCTTCGGCACGCTGGCCGGTTCGGTCGGCGCCGCGGTCGCGGCCGGACAGGGGCTGGCACCGAGCCGTCATTTCGTCATCGTCGCGGTGATCTGCGGCGGCGTCACCGTCGGCATCGCCCGCTGGATTCCCGTCGAGGAGCTGCTGAGGGTACCTCCGCAGAGCGGGCGCGCCGGGCGGGCGCCGTTCAGGCGACCGGCGCTGTGGCTGCTCGGCGGCGTGGCCCTGTGTGCCTCGGTCGCCGAAGGAGCGACCGCGGACTGGTCGGCGCTGTTCGGTGTGCGGGAGCGCGGTCTCAGCGAGGCCACCGGCGCCCTGATCTACGCGTGCTTCTCGATCACCATGATGTGCACCCGCCTGTGCGGTGAGGTGATCCAGCGCCGTTGGGGCGCACCACGGATGCTCGTCGGGGGTGCGGCGATCGGTGGGCTGGGGCTGGCCACCGCGGTCGTGGCGCCGTCGCCGGTGCTCGTCTTCGCCGGGTTCGCCGTCGCGGGTGTCGGTCTGGCGTACGCGTCCCCCATCGTCATGGAGTTGAGCGGCGCGGCCGGGCGCCGGGCCGATGGGGGCGGTGGTGAGCGCGAGGTCGCGTTCGCGACGACCATCGCCTACAGCGGGTTCCTGCTCGGCCCTCCGATGGTGGGCGGGGTCGCCGAGCTGACCAGCCTGCCTCTCGCGCTGGGCGCTGTCGCGGCACTCGTGTTGCTGATCGGCCCGCTGACCCTGGCCGCGGGTGCTTTCCGGCGCCGGGAGTCGGCCGCGGCCGAGGAGTCGGCGGCGCATGCCGCCCAGAGCACACCCATCCGGCGCGAAACAGGCTGAGCGCGGCGGGACCGGGGGCCCTCGCCGAGCGCGCGGGATCTCCGCTGGAAATCACGACAGAACCTGTCTGGTTTTCTGGTTAGCGTCGCCCGCATGGCACGCATGGAAAGCCCCACCGATCCCGCCCGTACCGCATCGCACATCGTCATCACCGGCGCCCGGGAGAACAATCTCCAAGAGGTCTCCCTCGCCGTCCCGAAGAACCGGATCACCGTCTTCACCGGGGTCTCGGGCTCCGGCAAGTCCTCGGTCGTCTTCGACACCATCGCCGTGGAGTCCCAGCGGCAGCTCAACGAGACCTTCACCTCGTTCCTGCGCAACCGGCTGCCCAAGTACGAGCGGCCCCAGGTGGACGAGATCGACGAGCTCTCGGTGGCGATCGTCGTCGACCAGAAGCCGATCGGCGGCAACGCGCGCTCGACCGTGGGCACGATGACGGACATCTTCTCGGTGCTGCGGGTGCTCTTCTCCCGCCATGGCACCCCGGCCGCGGGCCCGGCGACCGCCTACTCCTTCAACGACCCGTCGGGGATGTGCCCGGTCTGCGACGGCATCGGCAGGACCGTCCAGCTCGACACCGAGCGGGCGGTGGACTGGTCCCGCTCGCTCAACGAGGGTGCCCTGCTGCTGCCCGGACTCTCGCCGGGCGGCTGGGAGTGGAAGCTGTACGCCGAGTCCGGCCGCTTCGACCCGGACCGGCCGCTGGAGCGCTACACCGACGCGGAACGCGAGCTGCTGCTGCACGGCGACGGCGAGCTGACGGTCCAGATCACGAGCGCCTCCGGCAGCGCCCCCATGCGGTTCGAGGGGATCGTCACCCGGTTCACCCGGCTCTACCTCAAGCGGGACACCACCAACCTCACCGAGAAGCGCCGCGCGGCGGCGGCCCGGTTCACCGTGGCGCGGCCCTGCGCGGGCTGCGGCGGGGCGCGGCTGAACGAGGCCGCCCTCGCCACCCGTATCGACGGGCTCTCCATCGCCGACCACGCCCGGATGGAGGTCGCCGACCTCGTCGGCGTGCTGGAGCGGATCGACGACCCCGTGGCCGCGCCGGTCGCGGCGGCGGCCCGGGAGCGGCTGCGCCGGCTGGTCGACATCGGTCTCGGCTATCTCTCGCTGGACCGGGAGACCACCACGCTCTCCGGCGGTGAGGGGCAGCGGCTGAAGATGGTGCGCCATCTGGGCAGCTCGCTCACCGGGCTCACCTACGTCTTCGACGAGCCGAGCGTGGGACTGCACCCCAGGGACGTGGGACGGCTGAACGAGCTGCTGGTACGGCTGCGGGACCGGGGCAACACGGTCCTGGTGGTGGAGCACGACCCGGACGTCATGGCCATCGCCGACCACATCGTCGACATGGGCCCCAGAGCGGGCACGGAGGGCGGCCGCGTGGTCTACGAGGGGCCCGCGAAGCGGCTGCGGGACGCCGACACCCTCACCGGGCGCCATCTGCGCCGCCGCGCCCCGCTGAAGCAGACGTTCCGGGAGCCGGACGGCTGGCTGCCGCTGACCGGGGCCGCGCTGCACAACCTCAAGGGCGTCGACGTACGGTTCCCGCGCGGGGTGCTCACGGCGGTGACCGGGGTGGCGGGCTCGGGGAAGTCCACCCTGGTGTCGGAGGTGTTCACCGCCGCGTACCCGGAGGCGGTCGTGATCGACCAGGGCGCGATCACGGCGTCGGCACGCTCCACACCCGCGTCCTACCTGGGTGTGATGGACACCGTACGACGGCTCTTCGGCCGGGTGAACGGGGTCTCCGCCGGGCTGTTCAGCTTCAACTCCGACGGCGCGTGCCGGGAGTGCTCGGGGCGCGGCGCGATCATCACCGACCTGGCGTTCATGGATCCGGTGACGACCACATGCCCGGTCTGCGAGGGCCGCAGATTCCAGGACGAGGTGCTGCGGCACCGGGTGGCGGGCCACACCATCGTCGATGTCCTGGAGATGACCGCGGCGCGCGCCCTGGAGTTCTTCGACGACCCCGCGCTCCACCAGAAGCTGCGCACCCTCCAGGAGGTCGGGCTCACCTATCTCACCCTCGGCCAGCCGCTCAGCTCGCTCTCGGGGGGCGAGCGTCAGCGGATCAAGCTCGCCACCCAGCTCCACCGCACCGGCAGTGTCTACGTGCTGGACGAGCCCACCACCGGACTCCACATGGCCGATGTGGACACCTTGATCACCCTGCTGGAACGCCTGGTGGACGCGGGGAACACGGTGATCTGCGTCGAGCACAACCTGGATGTCGTCAAGCGGGCCGACTGGATCGTGGATCTCGGCCCGGACGGCGGGAAACACGGTGGTGAGCTGGTCTTCTCCGGGACCCCGGCCGGGCTGCTCGGCCATCGGTCGTCGGTCACGGCCCGCTATCTCCGACGGGAGCTGGGGGTGGTCCAGGACTGAGAGGGGCGGCGCCGGGGCCCAGGCCGGACGCAGACCGCCGGGGCGGGGCGCGCGCCGGGGGCGCGGAGCCGTTCGCCGGACGCCGGACGCGACCCGTTCCGGTGGACATCGGCGCGTCGGGGGGACGCGCGGAGGTGTGACCTGTCTCTCCGCACACCCCCGCGAACCCCCGACGTATCCACCCCGACCTGGACAAATGACAGAGAGTAATGGGTGGACAGTGACCCCGGAGTGGAGCACCACTTATCACCGCCTTAACCTACGGTCTCGTAACCTACGAATCCGTAGGTACCCCTCTCTCCGTCCCCAGGAGCACCAGTGAGCATCACCTCTCCCCACCTCGGCAGTTCGGACGCCTGGACCGACGCCCGGCTGCTGTACGCGCTGGAGGAGGTCGTGGAGAAGGAACTCAACCGTCATCTCAAGGTCGCGAAGGACTGGATGCCGCACGAGTACGTCCCCTTCAGTGACGGGCGCAACTTCCCCGGTTACTTCGAGGACGGAGAGGCCTGGGAGCCGGAGCAGTCCAAGGTCACCGACATAGGCCGGATCGCGCTGGTGGTCAATCTGCTGACCGAGGACAACCTCCCCAGCTACCACCACGAGATCGCCTCCCTCTTCGGCCGGGACGGCGCCTGGGGCACCTGGGTGCACCGCTGGACCGCCGAGGAGGGGCGCCACGGCATCGTGATGCGCGACTACCTGCTCACCTCGCGGGCGGTCGACCCGGACAAGCTGGAAGCCTTCCGTATGTCCCATATGTCGGAGGGGTTCGAGTCCGACAACCGGCACTCGATGCTGCACTCGGTGGCCTATGTCGCCTTCCAGGAGCTGGCCACCCGGGTCTCCCACCGCAACACCGGCCACCAGTCGGGCGACCCGGTCTGCGACCGGATGCTGGCGCGCATCGCGACCGACGAGAACCTGCACATGGTCTTCTACCGCAATCTGCTCAGCGCGGCGTTCGAGATCGCGCCGGACCTGACGATGCAGGCGGTACGGGATGTCGTCGTCGACTTCCGGATGCCCGGACACGGCATCCCCGGCTTCGAGCGGGCCGCCGCGCAGATGGCCATCGGCGGGATCTACAACCTGCGCATCCACCACGACGACGTGCTCGCGCCCGTACTGCGCTTCCTGAAGGTGCTGGAGATCGACGGGCTGGGCCCCGACGGGCAGAAGGCACAGGACGAGCTGGGGCTCTACATGGACGGGCTGGACGCGGAGGCGCTCAAGTTCGACGCGAAGCTGGAGGCCCGGCGCGCCCGGCTGGCCGCCCGCGCCGCCCGCTGACGCCCTTCCGCCGCCCGTCCGAGACGGTAACGCGTCGCGCCGCCCGACCGGCACGGTACGGGCG
>NZ_JBHVHF010000103.1:0-23889 GCF_042800315.1 Streptomyces sp. NPDC057638 | reverse complement strand
GCCCGGGAGGGCACCCACCCCTTTCGGTGGAGCGGGAGGGTTACGGGATGACCTTGGTGATGGCCACGCTGCCCGCGCCCGCGGTGGTGCCGCGCGCGTTCAGGACCCGGACCTCACCGAAGAGCTGACGGCCCTCCGGCGCGAGACCCGCGGCCACGACCTGGCCGGCGACCGTCGCCGACGCGCCCGGAGCCAGCGACACCGGGGTGGCGGAGTCGACCTTCACCTCACCGAGGGTGGAGGAGAAGAAGACATCGCGGTAGTCGAAGTCGGTCGAGCCGTTGGGGAGGGCGTAGCCGTCCACGACGATCCGGTAGGTGCCCGCGGCGGGCTTGTTCAGGGTCACCGACTCCTCGGAGTCGCCGTCGGCGGAGGAGCCGACGACGGCGCTGCCGCGCAGGACGGAGAGGTCCAGGTCGGCGGCGGGGTCGGAGGTGTTGCCGATGACGACGTCGAGGCGCTCGACGCCCTCACCGATGGTGACGGTCCGCTCAAGGATCTTGTTGGACGTGGTCACCTTGGGGCGCTCGACGTTGGCCGAGCCGAGGTTGCCGCCCGCCAGCTTGCCCTCGATCGCGGCGGCCTTGTTGGTCACGGTCCACTCGACCGGGGCGGGGGTGCCGACCTTGGCCTCGGGCAGGGTGCGCACGGCCGGGTCGAACTCGGCGCCGAGCAGCGACACGTCCAGCGTGTACGGGTTGTCCAGCAGCGGCGAGGTACGCCGCGACTCGACCTCGATCTCCCAGACGCCCGGCGTCGGGTTGACGTACGAGCGCAGGTCGGGACGGCAGGTGTTCAGCGGGTGGTTGAAGTTCGGGTAGCAGAAGATGGTGGAGCTGTCCTCCATCTGCGTCCCGTACGGGTGGATGGAGATGAAGCGGGTCTGGCTGTTCGCCGCGAGCCCGCCGAGCGCGACCTCAAGGGTCTTGGTGCCCGGGGGCACGGTCAGGAAGTACGACTTGTGGCTGTTGCGCTGCACCGAGCCGGTGTCGGTGAAGGAGTAGCCCGGCTCACCCAGCGGGGTGGAGACGATGACGGTGGAGAGGATCTGCTTGTCGGTGCCCTCGGTGCGCGGGTCGTCGACCTGGAGGATCCCGCTGTGCACCCCGGCCGTCTTCGGCCGCGCCTGCACGGTGACGGTGACGGGCTGGTTCAGCGGCAGCCGCACCCGGTCGCCGTTCAGCAGCCGGAAGGTGGTGCCGTCGTTGTACTTCCACGACAGGTTGTGCCAGACCGCGCCCTTGGGACCGGTGGTCCGGGTGACGGTGATGTCGTACGTACGGGACGAGCCCGCCTCCAGACCGCCCTCGCGGTCGTACAGGCCGGTACCGAAGCCCGGGGTCTTCAGCGCGAAGTCGATCGCGGTGTCGACGGGGGCCTTGACGGTGTACTCGTGTGCCGTGACGCCGTTGCGGATGGAGTCCCAGGCGTCGATGACGTCGACCATGCCCGAGCCCTGCTCATGCGCCTTCACACCGGGGATCTTGTTCGCGGTGCTGGTCAGCGCGGTGCGCAGGTTGGCCGGGGTGAGGTCGATCTTCCGCTGCTTGGCCGCGGAGAGCAGCAGCGCGCCCGCGCCCGCGGTCTGCGGCGAGGACATCGAGGTGCCCTGGAGCATCGAGTAGCCCGGGGGCAGGGCGTAGCCCGCCTCGGCGACCGGGCCGCCGTTGGACCAGGTCTGGGTGGTGTTGATCGCGGCGCCGGGCGCGGTGATCGTCGGGGTGAAGCCGCCGTCCTCACGCGGGCCGCGCGAGGAGAAGGGGAGCATGGCGTTCTTCTTGGTGACGACCGAGCCGTAGTTGGCGGCCCAGGTGTCCTTGGTGATGGAGGCGCCGACGGAGATCGCCTTGTCGGCGACGCCGGGGTCGCCGATGGTGTTGGTGCCGGGGCCGTCGTTGCCCGCGGAGATCACCAGCTGGACGCCGTAGATGTCGATCAGCCGGTTGTACAGCTCCGCGCGGGCGTTGTTGCCGTCGTTGAGCGCGGGCAGTCCGCCGATGGAGATGTTGACGATGTCGACGTTCCGGTTGATCACCAGGTCCGCCAGGCCCTCGAAGAGCGCGGTGGAGGTGCAGCCGCCGGACCAGTTGCAGGCGCGCGAGGAGACCAGCTTGGCACCGGGCGCGGCACCGTCCATCGCGCCGCCGAAGAGGCCGTTGGCGGCGGTGATACCGGCGACGTGCGAGCCGTGCGCGCCCTCGATGATGCCGATGTTGACGAAGTCGGCGACGGCGCTGACGGTCTCGCGCGGGTTCAGCTTGACGTCCTGGCGGACCTCGATCGTGAACGGGATCCGCTCGGCGACCGGGGTGGCCGGGTTGTCCTTGCCGAAGTAGCCGACCTGGAAGCCGCTCTTGTACGGCTTCATCACCGTGTCGTTGGTGAAGTCGCCGTTGTTGTCGAGGTCGACCCGGACGGTGAGCGTGGTCGGGTCGTACAGCAGGCCCCAGGTGTCGGTGATGTCACCGTCACGGTTGAGGTCGCCGTTCATGTCGCCACCGAGGGTGGCGCGCTCGGCGAAGGTGTTGAAGTTCCAGTTGCCCTTGGGCGCCTTGTAGGTGCGCCCGCCCGCGGTGAAGGAGGGGCCGGTCACCTTGGTCACCATGGGCCGCCAGGTGGCGTCCGGGTCCAGGACCGGGTCGGTCGCCGTCACCCAGTCGACGATCTTGCGCTCGCCGGTGGTGGTCTTCTGGAGCGCCGGGTGGGCGATGTCCACACCGGAGTCCAGGATGCCGATGGTCACCCCGCGGCCGTCGTACTTCGGGTTCTGCTTGACGAAGTCGACCGCGCCCGTCTCGAAGGAGGGGTTGTAGTGGTTCCTGGCGGGCGTGTTCTTGTCCGGCGCGACGGCGGCGACCTTCTTCGCGGTGCGCGCGGCGCCCTTGGACACGCCGGTGCCCGGGGTGGGGTCCTCCCGTACGACCTCGTGCTTGAGGTCGATCGCGCGGACGCTGGAGAGCTTGGTCGCGGCCGTCAGCACGGACTCGGCCTTCGCGGTGGGCACGGTGGCCCGCACATAGCCGAGCTTGTCGTACCGCTGGCCCACGAACGCGCCGTCCACGGCCTCGATCTGGGCGGTGACCTGCTCGGTCGCTCCGGGGGCGGTCGCGACCATGAAGGTGACGGCCTTCTCGCCCTTGGCCTCGGCCTCGGCGAGTCGCTCCTCGTCGGCCGCGCCGAGCTTCTTCGACGCGGACGTCTTGAGCGCGCCGTTCGGGTCGCCGAGCGGAGCGGGGGCGGCGAACGCCGGTACGGCGGCGGTGGCCACCAGCGCGGTCACCATCGACGCGGCGGCCGCGACGCGCATCGCACGTCTGCCCGCCACGGTGCGCCCGGTTATCGAGCGGGGGGAATCGGGGGTCATCAGCATCCCTGTGGGTGAAAGAGACGGTTTCCCTGGTGAGGCTTGATAAAGCGTCAGTCCGGATTTCGGTGCCGGATGACCGCTCAGCCTTTCGTATGGGGAGGGGGTTTGTGGAGGGTTGACGAAGATGTGATGTGCCCATGGCAGTAATCCGCCACCGCGTGCAATGCGCCACGACGGACAAACAGGGAGTAACCGACCGATTGGACGGTGGACTTCGGTCATCGGATGGGTGGGACGCCGTTGCGGAATGGCCGAGAGTGCGCGGTGGCGGGGGAGGCGGGGCAACGTTCGGGGAGGGGGATGGAGTCCCACACGTCACACGGGCCTCTCGGGTCCGTCTGGAGTTCTGGTGGAGTTCCGCTCTCCGCGCGGTCGGGACCGGCGGGGCGCGGGGCGGCGGACGCCCCTCACCCGGCGGGGGCGCCCCTCACCCGACGGGCGCCCCCGGCTCGGCGGGCGCCCCTCGCCCGTTGGGCGGCGCGATTCCGCGTGACGGCGGGCCGTGACGCGATCCGGCGTGACGGCGGGCCACCCGGATCCGGACGGCCGGGACCCGGCCCGACCACCCCACTCCCCAGCGAGGAGACGAGATGTCAGCAGGAACGGTTCGCAGGCCGGCGGGAACGGTTCCCACGCGCCTCACCCTGATGGCGGCGGTCGCCGCGCTCGCCACGGGTGCGCTGGTGGCCCCCGCCGTCGCCGCCCCGGCCCCCACCACCGGCCACGCGGCCACCCAGCGCGCGCTGGAGCGCGCCGTGGCCGAGGGGGTACCGGGCGCCATCGCCCGCGCCCAGGACCGCGACGGCGTCTGGACGGCCACGGTGGGTGTCGGAGACCGCGCGACCGGCGCTCCCCGGACCAAGGACGACCGCTTCCGCGTGGCCTCCATCACCAAGCCGTTCGTGGCGACGGTGCTGCTCCAGCTGGAGGCGGAGCGGCGGCTGGACCTCGATGACACGGTGGAGACATGGCTTCCGGGCGTGGTCCGGGGCAACGGCCATGACGGCCGTCAGATCACCCTCCGCCAGCTCCTCAACCACACCAGCGGCGTCTTCGACTACCTCTTCGACCCGGAACTGATAAAGCTCCGCTTCAGCAGCGAGGCGTTCTTCGCCCACCGGTACGACACCTGGGAGTCCCGCGACGCGGTGGCCGTCGCGATGAAGCACCCACCGTACTTCGCCCCCGGCGCCTCCTGGCGGTACTCCAACACCAACTACCTGCTGGCGGGCCTGGTCATCGAGAAGGCGACCGGCCGCTCCTACGCCTCGGAGATCGAGCGCCGGATCCTGCGCCCGCTGAAACTGCGGGCCACCTCCGTCCCCCGTACGTCCGTGACCGTCCCCGGCCCCTCCGGCCGCGCCTACTCCAGGCTCTCCCCGGACCCCGCCGCCACCACGGTCCACGACGTCACCGAGTTCAACCCGTCCCTGGCCGGTGCCTCCGGGGAGATGATCTCCGACACCAAGGACCTGCACACCTTCCTCACGGCCCTGCTGCGCGGCAAGCTCCTGCCGCGCGAGCAGCTCAACGCGATGACGACCACCGTCCCGGTGCCGGGGGACCCCCGCCGGGGCTATGGCCTGGGCCTCCAGGTCCGCGAACTGAGCTGCGGTACGAAGGTATGGGGCCACTCGGGCGAGATCCTCGGCTCGCTCTCCGGCGCGGTGTCGACCCGCGACGGCTCCCACACCCTGAGCCTGAACTACAACGCGGAGTGGGGCCGCACGGCGGGGCTGGTGGTGGAGGCGGAGTTCTGCGGCTAACGCTGCCGCCGGCCTGACGAAAGGGGCGGGGAGGCTTCTGGAGGGGGCCCTCCGGAGGCCCCCTTCGCCGCGCTTCCGTTCGGGCCCCCGAGGCGGAGCGAGCAGCCGCGGTACGCGCTGGACGTCACCGCGGCGCTCGTCACCTGGTGGGCTCCGGCTGATTCCGCCTCTCACGTGGCGCGCCTGCGCGGAGGCCGGACCACGGGATCACCGCGCGGTCAATTGCCGCGTCCCTTCCGAGGCGAATTGATCGACCAGGAGGAAGGCGCGGCCCAGATCGTTGAGTGTGAGCTCCAGCCGGTAGAAGTCGACCTCGCCCGCGCCGTTCCGGTAGGGATGCAGGACGCCCCAGTCATCGCGATCGTATGGATAGTCGTCATATTCGGCGTCTTCGTAGGTCTCGGCGTGCAGGCTCACCTGTGCCCAGGCGAACAGCTTCGGAACCACTTCGGTGTAATCGGACAGCCCGAGGAAAACGGTCCAGTCGGCGAGTCGCTCAGGATCGTTGCCGTCCTCGTTGTCCACACCCAAGGCGATGGAGCCCCGGCCTGACGACTTGTTGACCCACTCCTCGATGTCGATCACCAGTCGCGTACCCTCGGCCAGCATTCTCATCCAGGGCCGCGCCAGACGCAGGTCGCGAAGGCGCAGCGTATAGGGGTCGCCCTCGGCGGCCCCGCTGAGAGCCGCCGCCGCGCTCCGGTCGAGTATCTGGGTGTCGGGAACCAGCAGCTTCCAGCCCCCTCCAGAGGTTCTGATGAGCGTCTCGCGATGGATGAGCTGCCAATAGCAGCGCTCTTCCTCCGGGTGATAGAGAACTACCACGACGGGCAAGGAGTGATGGGTCCAGTAGCTCACGTGTTCGGCGTCCGGCCGGAACCACCAGCCGCCCGGCCCGTGTTCCCTGAACCAGCTGGGGCCGCTCTTGATCTGCAAGGCGAGCAGTCTGCCTCTGACCTGCTCCCCGTCAACGACTTCGGCGTGCGCGTCGATGCCGTAATCCTCCGTCGGCTGCTCACGGAACAGCCAGCCCAGCTCTTCCTGGATCGCGATGTGTGTACGCGAGACGCCGATGCTGGCCATCGCGGCGGTCGGCTTGCGAAGCATCATGGATCCATCCTGATCCGCCGGTCGCCTCACACAGGTGGTTTTCGGTACGTCCCGGCTTGGGCGGGCCCTGTCGCCCCTGAGAGCGGGACCGCCACTCGGGGAATCGCGGGAGCCATGGATCCCGGGTGCGGGAAGGGCGAGGCTGAGGTGGTCCGCTTTCCCCTCGGAAAGGCCGTCGGCGGCGACGAAGCGTCTGTGGCGGCCCCGTCTGGACGTGCCACGGTCCACCCCCGTGACGTGGGTTGATGGGTCAGAGCGTGACGACCCGAACCTGACTGCCGCACAGTCTGGTCATGTCGTCGCCGTCGGAGGTCAGCAGGGCCACCGGTCCCGGCTGGCGCAGCGCGACCTCGGCCACGGTGGCGTCGATGGCGTATTCGTGCCCATGCGGCCCGGCCTCCTTGAGGAGTTCCGCCGCCGCCTTCGCCGTCTGTTCCGTGACCGGCTCCACCCTGACGCGGGACAGGGCCCAGTTCAGGCGTGGGATGTTGATGCGGGAGTGGCTGACTTCCACGATGGTGTTCGCCCCGATCACCACATCGGCCCCCATGGTGTGAAACACCCGCAGGAGCGCGAGGAACTCACGGTCCTGCGCGACCCAGGCGGACAGCCCTTCCGAGTCCAGGACGATGGTCTCGACGCGCTCGCTCATGCGGCGTCCGCGTCCTTGGCGGAGTCGGCGGCCCCGAAGATCTTCGAGTGGGCCTCGGCCAGTTCCTCGTCGCTGAAACGGCCGTGCTCTTCTTCGTACCGGCGCAGATCGTCCCCCAGGAGCTGGTGTCGGATCTGGCGGGCCACGGCCTCCGCCACGTAGCCGGAGACATTGTCCGTGAGCTTGCGGAGCTCGGCCACCTGATCGCTGGGCAGGGTGACGGTGATACGGGTCGTTGAGGACACAGTGAAAGCATGCTCTGGTATGCGCGAGATTTCCCGCGAGGTCGTCTCCGATGGCAATCCGCCAACGTCCGTCCGCCCCGGACTCGGGGGACCGTGGGCTCACCAGACCGCTGAACAGTGAGATCCCACTCCCGTCGGGCGTTCGGAACACCGTTGCGGAGTGGCCGGAAAACACCCCAATCCGTCCACGGGACTCAACGTTCCGGCCAAGCGGTGGAGTCCCTTCCGGCGTACGCGGCACGGTGATCACTTCGGTCACCCGGGTGCCGGACGACGGGGATGAGGAGTCGCCATGTCAGCCAAGTCAGCAGGACCGGTCCGGGTTCGTGTCACCCTGGCGGCGGCGGTCGCCGCGCTCGCCACGGGTGCGCTGGTGGCCCCCGCCGCCGTCGCCGCCCCGGCCCCGGCCGCCGGGCATACGGCGACCCAGCGGTCGCTGGAGCGCGCGGTGGCCGAGGGCGCGCCGGGTGCCATCGCCCGCGCCCAGGACCGGCACGGTGTCTGGGCGGGCACGGCCGGTGTGGGCGACCGGGAGACCGGCACCCCACGGGCCAAGAACGACCGCTTCCGGATCGGCTCGATCACCAAGACGTTCGTGGCGACGGTGCTGCTCCAGCTGGAGGCGGAGCGGCGGCTGGACCTCGATGACACGGTGGAACGGTGGCTCCCGGGCGTGGTCCGGGGCAACGGCCATGACGGCCGCCGGATCACCGTCCGCCAGCTCCTCAACCACACCAGCGGCGTCTACAACTACTCCGCCGCCCCCGAGATCCAGGAGATGCTCTTCACCGAGCGCTTCCTCCAGCACCGCTATGACACCTGGCAGGCCCGTGACATCGTCGCCGTCGCGATGAAGCACCAGCCGGACTTCGCCCCCGGTACCTCCTGGAAGTACTCCAACACCAACTACAACCTCGCCGGGATGGTCATCGAGAAGGTGACCGGCCGGTCGTACGAGGCGGAGATCGAGCGCCGGATCGTGCGCCCGCTGAAGCTCCGGGCCACCTCCGTACCCTTCACCTCCCCGACCGTCCCGGGCCCCGCCAGCCGTGGCTACTCCAAGCTCTCCCCGGACCCCGCCGCCACCACGGTCCACGACGTCACCGAGTTCAACCCGTCCCTGGCCGGAGCGGGCGGCGGAATGATCTCCGACACCAAGGACCTGCACACCTTCCTCGCCGCCCTGCTGCGCGGCAAGCTCCTGCCCCGCGAGCAGCTCAACGCCATGACGACGACCATCGCCCCGCCCTCGATGCCCGGGATGGCGTACGGGCTCGGCATCATGTCCGCGAAGACCGGCTGCGGCACGGAGGTCTGGGGTCACGCGGGCGGGATCCACGGCTCGGAGTCCATGGCGGTCGCCACCCGCGACGGGCGGCACAGCCTGACCGCCAACCTCAACGGCGACTGGGCGGGGGACACCCGGACCGTCGTGGAAGCGGAGTTCTGCGGCTGACCACAGGGAACCCGTGCCCTGGTCCGCACGCACCAGGGCACGGGCCGCCCTCACCCGGGGGCGATCACCAGCGGGGAGACCGGCGGCCGGTCCTCGGACGCGGCCAGCGCCACCCGGATCACCACCGCCTGCTGCTCCGGTGCCTCCCGCAGCTTCCCCGGCGTCATATGGACGACGGTGATCCCCAGCGCCTCCATCCGCTCCCGTCGCCGGGCGCACCGCCCCCACTGCTCGTCCTCGCCCGCCCCCCGGCGCGGCGCCCGGGTGTCCAGCTCCACCGCGACCCCCTGCGCCTCCCAGTACGCGTCCACCCGCCCCACCAGCGGGCCCCCGGGTACCCGCAACTCCACGTCCCAGAACGGCTCGGGCAGCCCCTCCGCCCGTACGACCTCGTACAGCGCCCGCTCCGCCCGCGCCCGCCCCTCCGCGAGTACCCCGTCCACGGCCTCCGCCATCCCGGGCCGGTCCAGCAGCCGCGCCCGGCTCAGCGCGGCGATGACCTCGGACGGCTCGCAGTGTCCGTTCCGTACCGCCGCCGTCAGCAACTTCCGTACGATCGCCGGATCCCCGATCCTCCCCACCGCCTCGGCGAGCCCCCGGGCCGTCACCACCACCTCGCGGCGCCGGGACCGCCGCGCCCCGGGCAACAGGGCGTCGATCCGGTCGAACCCGGGGAGTGAGGGCGCGGAGGAGAGGTGCCGCAGGGCGAGCGCGGCGAGACCGGTGATCACGGCCCCGTGGGGCAGGAGCCGCTGGAGCTGGGCGGTGGTGCTGCTGACTACGCGTTGTTGCATGCCGACCGATCTGCCCAACCCGAGGGGTGCGGCACACCTTTCGGCGGGCGAAACCCCCGGTGGGTGGGGGTTTCCGGTACTCCGCCTGGAAGGTGGGCACGTCATCCGTTCATCGACGTGTGTGCTGAGCGCACCGCGATCGCGGAGCGCGGAGCCAGCGAAGCCTCCGGCGTCAGCCTGACGCGTGCGAGCGGCAGGCCGAGCGGCGGAGGCTTCGTGGGGCCGGGACCGGGGTGGAGTGGTCCAACGGCCGGTCGGTGCGGCGGAACAGGGGAGGCCCACGGGAAGGGGTCGCGGGCTCATGGCCGCCGCACCGGTCCCCGTACCGGGAGAGCCGGGGCGGGGGGTGTCCGGGTCGTCAGTGCGCGGATCCGGACGGATTCATCAGAGGAACGTCCGGACGGTCACAGGGTCCAGTTCCAGGCGTAGATGCGGTTCGGGTTGACGTCGGCGAACGCGTAGCCGGGGCTGAGGACGCCGATCTGCCAGACGCCGAAGCAGGCGCCGCCCCGGTACATGGCCATGTTCCCGTTGGTCCGGTTGTAGGCGCTGCGGGGCGCGGCGGCCCCCGACGCCTGGGCGTTCTGGCACTGCAGACCGTTGGAGGGCTTGTTCATGTACCAGCCCGCGCCGGAGTAGTTCGCTCCCTCCCAGAAACACATCTTCCCGTCCGGACACTGCTCCGGCCCCCGCGCCCCGCCCGGCAGGGCGACGGCACCGGCGGGCAGCGCGGGCGCGGTGGCCGTGGCCGGGGCGTCGGTCCCGGCCGGGGCGGACTGGGCCGGGGCGGCGGTCGCGCCGAGGGTCAGGACGGCGGCGCCGACGGCGCTCGCGAGGGCCGTGAAGGCCCTCGTCCTCGACATGCGGTTCATGGTGCACTCCTTCACATTCCACACACGGGGAACACGTCCGTGCGGTGGTGGATGGCCCGCCCGATGGCGGGTCGTCCAGAGCACACCAGGCGCCACGCCACGCCGAAAGTCCCCGACCGTGCGAATCACTCCTGAGGGTTACAAAATGCGCTTGTATGACGATGTCGAGGATATGGAAAATGCGCCTGACCGGGGGGAATAGCCTTCGGATCAGAGGTTGTCGTCCTTGGGTGTCAATGCTTCGCATCCGGACATCACTCCTCTGGGACGGCTGGTCGATCCCCGGCGCCCGAGGGCTCCTTGACGCATGGCGCCCGATCGGTTAACCGGATGGGTACGGCATGTCGCGTCCGCGCAACCCCTGCCGGGTGGAGGTTTGCGGCGGTGTGCGTGGACGGCGCACACGTCATCCGCCCATCGGGTTCCGCGCTCGGCGCGCCCCGGGCGCGCCGCTCACACCGGGCGCGCCGCTCACACCGGGCGCGCCGCTCACACCGGGCGCGCCGCTCACACCGGGCGCGGATGAGCCGGATGCCCGGTGACCAACCGGTGGCAGCGCAGGGCGCGCCGCGCCAGCGGGCTGTTGTCCAGGGCGGCCAGCTCCGCCAGGACGGCGGGCGTCTCCCAGACGACGTCCTCGTCCGGTTCACCGGCGTAGAAGCGGTCGACGGCCTCCTCAAGCGGCAGGCCCTCGGGTTCGAGCAGCAGGACGCGAAGGAGCGCCGCGAGCGGCGCGTTGACGTCGGCCGGCGTCGACACCGTGCCGGTGAGGAACTCCGTCCACCGTGCGGCGCAGGCGTCGAACCCGGACTCGACCGTATCGAGCAGCAGCAGGTCGAGGAGGAGTCCGGACGTGTCCCCCTCCGCCGCGCCGACCCGTTCGAAGTCCTCACGCGCGAGCCCGAACCGCCGCGTCTGCCGGTGTGCGACACCCCGGTAGTACCGGGCCATCACCTCATGGGGGTCGAGCGCCAGCGCGGCGGTGAAGTCGGTGATGGCGTCGTCAGGCCGCCCGGCCAGCCGGTGCGCCTCGCCCCGGGAGAAGAGGGCCCAGCCGTAGTCGGGGCGCAGCTCCAGGCAGGCCGTCAGATCGGCGACGGCCTCGTCGTAGCGCCCCATCTGCGCCAGGGCCTGTCCTCGGGAGCCGAGGGCCCAGACGTTCTCCACGGGGCGGCCGATGGCGGTGGTGAAGTCGGTGATGGCCTGGTCGTACCGGCCCGCCAGCCGGTGTGCCTCGCCGCGCTCCGCCAGGGCCCAGGTGAAACCGGGACTGATGTCGACGGCGGCGGTGAGGTCGGCGATGGCCTGGTCGTAGTCGCCGTTCTGGCGGTGTGCCTGTCCTCGGGAGGCGAGGGCCCAGGCGTACTCGGGTTTGAGGCCGATGGCGGTGGTGAAGTCGGTGATGGCCTGGTCGTACCGGCCCGCCAGCCGGTGTGTCTCGCCGCGCCCGGCCACGGCCCAGGCGTAGCCGGGATTGAGGTCGACGGCGGCGGTGAGGTCGGCGATGGCCTGGTCGTAGTCGCCGTTCTGGCGGTGTGCCTGTCCTCGGGAGGCGAGGGCCCAGGCGTCGTCGGGGCGCAGCTCCAGGGCGGCGGTCAGATCGGTGATGGCCTCGTCGTACCGGTCCGCGCGCCGATGCGCCTCCCCTCGGGCGGCGAGGGCGTTGGCCTGGTCGGGGTCGATGCCGAGGGCGGTGGTGAAGTCCGTGATCGCCTCGTCCAGGTGGCCCAGCCAGCGGTGCACTTCACCCCGGTAGGTCCGGGCGTCGGCGTTGTCCGGATCGAGGGCGACGGCCCGGTCCAGCTCGGCGAGCGCCTCCTCGTCGTCCTCCCCGTCGTAGAGGTGCCAGCCCCGCTCGGCGTGGGCGCGGGCGCGGGCGGTGGGGCTCAGGGCGCCATGGGTGAGGAGCGCCGTCAGGGCGCCCAGGACGGGTCCGTCCCCACCCGAAAGGGCCGTACGGAGCCGGTCCGCCCAGCCCTGGAGATCCGCGTCAGCGGTGTCACGCGCCGCCTGGTCCAGCATGTCGGTCCACTGGCGCAGGGCGGCGAAGCCCTGCCCGGCGGCCCACACCGCCCCTTCCAGCGCGGCGGGCAGCTCGGCCGCCGGGTGGGCGCAGAGCCGGTGGTACGTCTCGTCGGCCCGATGGCGGCGCCACCGCGCGTCGTCCCACCGCCGCCGTGGCGGAAGCGTCCCCGCGATGGTGGCACGCCAGGCGGCGTGGCCCTCGGCGAGAGCGAGATGGGCGGCGGCCCACCCCTGGGGTGAGTGGGCGCGCCGCTGGCGGACCATGCTCGCCCGCACCACCGGGTGGTACCGCTTGAAGTCACCGTGCCCGGTGACGAAGGGCTGCCCGCAGAGCCACTCCCACAGCCCCCCGGCCTCCGGGGGCGCGGCGGCGGTGAAGATGTCCGCGTTGAGCTGCGGCGCGAGCGCGCAGGCCAGGACGGTGGCGCGCTGGACCGGGTCGGTGATCCACTGCACGAACCGTTCGACGGCGGTGTCGACCAAGTCCCCGTCGGCACCGACGGCCACGGCCGTGCCGGGCTGGGCGAGCGCCAGCAGGGCGACGAGCAGCGGCAGCCCCATCGACAGCCGCAGCACCGCCTCGGTGACCTCCGGATCGGTGATGCCCCGGGCCGCCAGCAGCGCACGGGTCTCGGCCTCGGTGAACACCTCCAGCGGCACATCCGTCACATACGGCTGGAACGGGGCCCACGCGCGCTCGTCCAGCGCGTCCCGCCCGGCCAGGACGACGATCACATTGGTGGGGAACGGCCCGAACCCGTCCTGGAGGAGCGTCCGCAGCCAGGCGTCCAGGGAACGGCTGGTCTGCTCCCAGGTGTCGAAGAAGAGGACGACCCACGGATGGCGCTCGCCGAGCCGGGCGAGTTCCGCCACGAAGGCCCGGCTGACACCCCCGGTGTCCGCGCCCCGGCCCCGCCGGGTGCGCGCGCCCGACCGGAGCCGGTCCAGACCCTGGGCGGCGGCGTCGGGGCTGGCCATCGCGGTGGCCACCCCCACGGCCGGTATCAGGGACGCGGCGCCGAGGGCGGCCTGGGCGACGACCCGGCTGGACATCGACGGCGCCATGTCCTGCGGGACATCGCCGGGCAGGGGCTCGGTGGCGGCCTCCAGATCGCGCTGGTACTGCTCGGCCGCGCGGTCGAACTCCTTCAGCGGCCCGGCGTGCGCGGCGAGCTGGCGGATCAGCTCCGCCATCGCGGGCAGCACCCCGTGCGCGTCGCTCTCGTCCACGACGGCGGTCAGCGCGCCCGCCCGCCGCGCGCTCTCCCGCCACTGCCGCAGCAGCGTCGACTTGCCGACCCCGCCGACCCCACGGACATGGAACAGGAACTCCGCCGGATGCTCCTCCGCGTCGGGATCCCGGGCCAGATTGTCCGCGAACAACGACAACTGCTCCCGCCGCCCCACGAACTGCGCCCGCGCCCGCCGCCGCATCATCTCCCCCCGCGACCGCCCGTCCCGCCCCGCCCGCTTGGCCATCCCCGTCCACCCCCGTCATCGCCGTGCCGCTGGCCGTGGCTGACGCTAGCGTCCCGTGTCGTCGGTACGGAGGGGAGGGGCGCTCTCTCCTGGGGGGCGCCTCACGGCAGATAGGTCTGCTGCCACTCCACGGACGTCATGCTCAGCGCCGCCTCGGCGAGCTCCTGCGCGGACGCCGTCTTCAGGTGCGTCAGGCTGGAGTCGATCCAGCCCTGAACGTTCGAGCACCCCTGCTCCCGGTACTCCACCGCCTGGAGCAGACACTCCAACTTGTCGGCGTCATGGGCGCAGACCACTTCGAGGGAGTCCCCCCGCTCGTACTCCTCCACGATCCGCTGAGCCCCGGCGCGCACTGCCGGGTGGGCGGCGGAGACCTGGTCAGCGGTGACCTTCTGCGAAGGCGGCATGAGAGGGGGCATGGGGGCTGACTCTTTCCTGGGTGCCCTGACGATGCCGGGCGATCAGGTCGAGGCAGTGATGGGCGCGGATGCGCCGCCGAGTGCGAGCACAGAGGATGTAAGTCATCCCATCTCAGGAGAGTGAGGCCGCCCGGCCAGACTCAGGAGATCTATTCGCGTGGGCAGCCTGATTCGGGTCGCGGGTTAAGCCGCGCTGGTGGGATCAGGCGTCAGGGCGTGGGTGGTGCGGGTGATGAGGTCGGCGGCATGGTCGATGTCGGCCCTCGTGGTGGTGCGGCCGATGCTGAGCCGGAGGGTC
This sequence comes from Streptomyces sp. NPDC057638, assembly GCF_042800315.1. Lineage (NCBI taxonomy): Bacteria > Bacillati > Actinomycetota > Actinomycetes > Kitasatosporales > Streptomycetaceae > Streptomyces > Streptomyces sp. NPDC057638. The sequence continues at coordinate 9,406 of NZ_JBHVHF010000103.1, read as the reverse complement.
GCTCGGGCCTGATCACGGGTGAGGCCGATCGCGGTGAGGACGTGGGAGGGTTCGCCGCTTCCGGTGTTGCACGCCGAGCCTGTGGAGGCGGCGATGCCGGTGAGTCGGTTGAGGAGGTCCGTGGCCTCGATGCCGGGGAGAGTCAGGCTGAGGTTTCCGGGCAGTCGTCGGATCGGGTGACCGTTCACGGTGGTGCCTGGGATCGAGGTGAGGAGGTGGTCTTGGAGCCGGTCACGCAGGGCTCGGATGCGGGTCGGTGGCGGGATGGCGTCGCTGGTGATGAGGTGGGCCGCTGAACCGAAGCCGACGATGGCAGGTACGTTGGGGGTACCGGCCCGCAGGCCCCGTTCTTGTCCGCCGCCGGTCTGTTGGGCAGTGATGCGTGTACCAGCTCGGATGTAGAGGGCTCCGATGCCCTTGGGGCCGTGGAGTTTGTGGGCGGACAGAGACGCGAGGTCGACTCTGAGTTCGGCGACATCAAGGAGTCCGCAGTCGGCGCTCTGGGCAGCGTCGGTGTGCAGGGCGATGCCACGTGGGGCCGTGATCTCAGCGATGGCCGCAAGCCGTTGCAGAGTGCCGATCTCGTTGTTGGAGTGCATCACTGAGACGAGAACAGTGTTCGCGGTGAGGGCGGCGGCGACCTCGGCGGGGTCGACGCGACCGTACCCATCGACGCCGACGCGAGTGAGGCTGTAGCCGTGGTGGTCGACAAGCCGTTGGCAGGCAGCGAGGACGGACTTGTGTTCGATCACAGTGGTGACGATGTGCCCGCCTGTGGGGCGGGCTGCCAGGGCGACACCGACGATCGCGAGGTGGTTGGCCTCGGTAGCCCCGGAGGTGAAGACGATCTCCAGCTCGCTCTTGGCGCCGACCAGGTCCCTGACTTGCCCGCGCGCGGCGCGGATTGCCCGCGCGGCGGTGCGTCCGTAGATGTGCGAGCTTGAGGGGTTGCCGTGCTCACTGATGAGGAACGGCAGCATCGCCTCCAGAACGCCCTTGGCGAGCGGGGTCGTGGCCTGGTGATCAAGGTAGATCGGTGGAGTACTCATGCGGTCCGCTTCTCAGGTCGGGCAGCGGCCGGTGCCGTCGCGGCGTACTTGTGTACGCCATCAACCAGGTCCCAATAGGTGGTGCGGGGTTCCGCGAAGACGGAGAACGCTGAGGCCAGGCAATGCCAGTTCCGGTTCGGCTGGGACCGGGCGAGAGAGAAGGCGTCCTCGAACAGCTGGCGGGCGCGTCTGGCCAGGGCTGCGCGGGTCGGCTGCGGTCCGAACAGGTGCAGGTATCCGCGTTGTCGTAGCCAGATTTCGGCATGCTCAGAGCCAACTTCGCCGTTGAGGTGGCCGCCGTCGGTGAGGGTCTGGGAGGCGAGTCGTTCAAGGCGGCGGGTGCGGCGGATGTCCTCGCCACCAGGGCATTGATCCCCGGTGAACTTCCACTCGTGCCAGCGGGGTGGCTGATAGTGGGTGAAGTCGACATCGTCGAGGTGAGCAGTGACCTGCGGCGGAATGTGCCCGCGTGTCAGGTCCGCGACGTCGTAGCCGGGTCCAAGGGCTTCCAGGGTCAGTGAACCGAGGCGGCCGGGGCCGGGCCGCTCCATGCGGACCAGGACGGTGAGGCGGTTGGTGAAGCGATTGGTGGGCTCTGCGAGGATCACTGCCCGTCCGTCGGAAAGCAGCCTGGCTGCCCGGGGGCCGATCTCCTCAGTGGGGAAAGTGTTGCCGCCGCGGTAGTACTGCGCCTTCTCCACCCCGCCGTCCGAGCGGATCATCAGCGTCCTGGCGCTGATGGCGGTGGCCAGCGCGTGGGCGGCGGCACGCAGGGTAGCCGCGCTGTCGCAGGGCCGAACAAGGCATGCGTTGAGCACGGGAAGTCTCAGCGAATGCAGCAGGGCCATCGTCTGCCACTTCGGCCAACGTCGGTCCTTGGCCGCCGCTTCTAGTTCGGCGGCGGTCAGTGCGTGTAACGGACGGGGAAGGTATGTCGTCATCGCAGCGTTCCCCTCTTGACTCAGGCAGCGTCCGTGAGGTTCAGGTCGGCGGAGAGTTCGGCGAACGTGCGGTCGTGATTCTCGGTAAAGGGGTGGTCGCGCCAGTCGTAGAGATCGCGGATGCCGAGCTGGTCCGCGCAGACCCGGCGTACGAACTGGCGGGCGAAGCCGGCAGAGGGCCAGCAGTAGTGCTCACCGGGCCTCGGTGAGAGATAGAGGTAAGAGCCTTCCGCGGCAGCAGGGAGGTCGGCCATGGAGGTGAGCTGCAGGCCGTGGCTGCCGGTCTCCTCGTAGGCGGCGGTGATCTGGTCCGGGTCAGGGACGGGGATCAGGTGCAGGTGGCAGTGGTCGCAGCAGGAGGCACCCATCTCGCAGTCGCGCGGGCCGTGTTCGGCCAGGATCGCTGACCCGTAGCGTGCCTGGATCAGCGTGCGCATCTGCTCGACCTCCTCGGCGACCCGGGCGAGGTCGGTGGTAGTGAGGTCGGCGGCGGAGTCTAGGTGGCGCAGCGGCATGAACAGGCAGTAGCCCGGTGTGAGGGCCCCGATGGTCGGCAGCAGCACCCAGCCGCCGGTAGTACTGGTGATGATCCGGGTCGTGCTCCCTGCGGCGAACTCGGTGCAGAACTGGCAGTCCATCACGATCACCTCTGAATCGTTTTGGTGGGGAACTCATCGGCGTATCGGCTCTTCAGGTCGGACTCGCGGCCGTAGAAGGCGTGAGGTGCGGCATCTCCTGAGCGAGGGCCGTCCAGGGCGAAGACGAGTAGACGTCCCAGTGGCATGCCGTGGTGCAGTCGCAGGACGGCGGGGCCGGTGTTGACCATCTCCAGCGTCAGGTGCCCGTGCCAGCCTGGTAATACGAACGGGCTGGTGACGTGGATGGCCAGGCCAACGCGGGCCAAATGGCTCAGCCCGCCGATCAAGCCCATCACTCCGGCGCCGAGCCGCAGCGGCCGTTCAACTGAAGCCAGCAGCACCTCGCCGGGGTTCATCTCGTAGCTCGTCCAGTCGGATATTGGCTCGCCGTAGAGGCCGTCGATGCTCGACTGGTCGGCTAAGTCGATTACCTGCGTGCTCGTACCAGTCAGTGGCTGCAGCGGCGAGCCGAGCGTCAACAGCAGTGCGTCATTGCGGAATGGCCCGGACCACTCCAGAGCATCGTGCCTGATCAGCCAGTTGATTGACGCGGCTGAGAGCATGACTCACCCCCGGGTGCGGATCGAGCTGTGGCCATCGCCTTTCGGATCGAAGGCGGCTGCTGAAATGTTCCCCGAGACAGTCCGCGATACCCCTATGTCCGACTGGACATTTAAAGGTTTTCTTGGGGTGAAATGCGGTGCAGTTCAGTTCTGCTGACCGTGCGGACAGTGCAAGCTGGGTTGGGCCGTTTGAGGGAGGGATGTCGTCGTGCCGTCGTTACCGTCCGGGCCGTTGAAGGTGCCGGGGCCGGAGGGGTTCCGCGCTGATCTGATCTCGTGTTCCCCGGACCTCTTGGATCTGACCTGGGACCAGCTTCGGACGCTGATCGTGGTGCGAGAGGCGGGAACCGCGCTGGCCGCGGCGAGGGTGCTGGGGCGGGAGCAATCCAGCGTCCAGAAGCAACTCGATATTCTCAACCGGAATTTTCTGTCCCTGGTCGGCGAAGTACTGGTTGTCAAGCAGGGGCGCGGCAGGGACTTCCTGTTCACCCCGACCGGGCTGGAGGTCGTCGAGCGGGCGCGAGCGACCTTCGCGGACTGGCTGCAAGGCATTGCCGACTCCCGCCGTCGGCTCGGAGCGACGCTGACAGTGGGGACGACTGAGTTCACCCTCGGCTTCGTGGGCCGCGTGTGGGAGCGGGTCGCCCCGCAGCTGCTGGAGCGGGAGGTCGAGCTGAAGGTTGTGCATGTGCGGACCCGCGACTTCTGGAAGCGCCTGGACTCCAACCAGGTCGACCTGCTGTGCGGCGGGCTCGCGGCCGACGCCTCCGCCGACCGGGTCGCCCCCGAGTATGACTTCCTTGAATGGCATCGCGAGGGCCTGGCCCTGCTGACGAACCTGCCGGTGCGTGAGCTCGCGGCTAGGACCGTCGGTGTGGAAAGGCTGAGAAGTCTGCCGCTGGTGATCCCCTCACGCGGAGTGATCACCGACTTCGTCGAGCGCTGGTATGGGCCCGACTTCCGCTCGCAGCTGCAGATCGTTGCCGAGATCGACGACATCTACTACGGACTCGCTTTGCTGCGGTCCCACATGACCTATGGATGCATGCTGTGTGCTCGCTCCATCGGCGAGGCCGCCGTCGACGGGCGGCTACCCACCGGTGAGGACTTCCGGCTCGTCGACTTCGCCGACGACTTCGACCCCATGCTCCAGCTGGTATCCGGCGTCTTCGCTCGCAAGGGGGAACGCGAGACGTATGACGCCTCTCACCCGCTGAACATCCTGTGGGACGCCTTCCGCGACGAAGCCGCGTCCGGAAGACCCCTGCCTCTGTAGTTTCCGTTCTGGAGGAGCCTCGTGCTGCTGGCCTCGGTCAACCTCAACAAGCGTCTCGGCGCCACCGGTGCCCGTTCGAACCTCGCTGTCTGGCTCCGTGAGCACGGCGTCAGAGTGTTGGTTGCGCAAGAGCCGTTCAAGCCAACCGACCGGACTCCGCCGATCCTGAACGGCTTCGTGTTCGTCGGCGGGGACGGCCATCTGGCCGTCTGGGTCAGCGAGGACCTCGCCCCGCCGACCGTTTCGGTCTCCGCCCCCTGGGTTCAACGGGTTGAGCTGGAGTGGCTTCTCATTCTCCAGGTGCATCTCGACGCCTACGGTGGTGCCACTCGGGTCGCCCAACTGACCGAACTCGCTGCGATGGCGTTCGCAGAGGAGGGGCGTCCGCTGCTGGTCTGCGGGGACTTCAACCTCGCTCCCCGCCCTGCGGACGGCCTGTTCGGTGAAGAACCCAGCGCCTTCACCACCGAGGCGGAACGGCAGGCTCTGCACCAGCTCAAGCTGGTCGCGGGCCTGATCGACACCACCGCCAACGAGGTGCCTCCCGTCTTCACCTTCGAACGGAGCTTCAACGGTAAGCCCAGCCGCTTCCGCTGCGACCTCGCGCTGCTCAGCGACCATCTGGCAGCGACGACCGCCGTTACTGTGGATGCCTCGGTGCGAAGCGGCCCAGCGGCCTTCACCGACCACTCCGCGCTGCTGATCGACCTGCCCCTCTCCCCTCAGACGGCTGAGCCGGACGACGTGCTCTTCACACTGCGCGAGCTGACTGGCGTCGGCCCCGCCGCCGCCCCGTTCACGCATGAGCACCAGCCCCATAAGACCGCGATGAGCCGCCAGATGCCCTCCCCGGCCTCCAGGACCGTGACCGAGTACATAGCCGGTCCGTTCGGCCTCCACAGCGTCTTGGACCACGGCTGCGGTCGCGGCGCCGACGTTGCCCACTATCGTTCGGCGGGTCTTGACGCCGAGGGCTTCGACCCGCACGACGACTTCGGCTGGCCCCGTCCCGAACGGTCCGGGTTTGACCTGGTCACCTCAGTGTTCGTCCTCAACGTGCTCGCCGATCCCTGGCAGCGGATCCAGGCCCTCAAGGACGCGGCGTCCTTCGCCCGCCCTGGCGGGTATGTCGTGGTGGTCACCCGTTCTCCCGAGGAGATCACCAAGGCTGCCGCAGCTGGCGGCTGGAGAAGCCATCACGACGGATTCTGGTCCAATCGGTCCAAAGGGACCTTCCAGCGGGGTATCTCCCCGAGCGAGATCAGCGCCCTTGCCCGCCGGGCCGGACTGCAGTCGGCCGAAGGCGCTCCGGTGCTTCCGCTGCCCGGGGGCTGCCATGCCGTTCTGACCAAGCCGACGGCGTAAGACGTACGGGTGAGCGTCCCCGGTCGGCTGTGGCTTGGCGCAAGAAGCCACTTACCAACGATCGCACCCGGTCACATGGGCAGTTGTACAAGAAGCCCCGTACGAATTCTCCCCGATGCAGTCAGTCGTTTCCGGTCCAGACGATCCGGCCCGCGAAGCCGCCCCGCTTATTCGCCTTGTCCTCGCGGATCTTCTCCAACTGGTGCGTGTCGATGCCCAGGTCCGCGGCAATCGCGTGTACGACCTCCAGAACATCCGCGAGTTCCTCCGGCGCCTTGGCATCGTCGGCCGCCAGAAACTCGGCGATCTCCTCGCCGAGCTTGTCCCGCAGGCGGTTGCGGTACTCCTCCGGTCCTGCGATATATGTGACGGGATCGGACCCGTTCTCACGGATGATCTGCGGAATGCGATCCCGCACCAACTTGCCGTACTCGTCGTTGCGGTACACCGGCTGTTCTCCCGCACCCGTCAGTGGAGGCAGGCCCCGATGGCCACCCCTTCATGCCGAGGCAGCCTAGGTAAACCGCCTCACCACTCGCCACGGGAAACGCCATTCACACCCGTTGGGATCCAGGATGGCTCAGAACCGGCGCTCACCGGACGGTCGTGGAGGGTTGCCCCTGTCGGCGGAGGCCACTTGGTACGGGGGAGTCAGAGTGAGGCGAGGATACAAGAGGGGGATGAGGGCGGCGGCGCGAGTCAGCGCTGGGGCTGGGGACTACCTGATCAAGTTAAGTAGCTCAGGGGTGTGAGGCGGCGACTTGCCGTGTGGGGTCTCACATGACCCGGGTGGCCTCGGGCAGGGCAACCGTTCATCAAGGTGCGCGCAGGGCGCACAGGGTCTGGGTACCGTGGCGGTACCGAGACTCAGAACGGAGTGCCGACCATGGCCGAGTCATCTGAGCGGTTCATCGGGGCCCGGATCGCCGAACTACGCAAACGCCGTGGACTCACCCAGCAGGGTCTGGCGATGCGGGCCAACATCTCGATGTCGTTGCTGTCGAAAGTGGAGGTCGGTCAGAAACCGGCTTCCCCGGAATTCGTGGCCGCGTGCGCGAGAGCGCTGAGCGTTCCGCCCGCCGACCTGCTGGGCCAGCCGTACCTCAACGAGCTGCGCAAAGACCATACGGACCGGGTGATACAGCCCATCCGGGAGGTGCTGAACTTCCACAATCTGGGACATGATCCGGTGGTGCGGCCCAGATCGCTGGAAGAGCTCTCCGCCGAGCGGGACCGTATCTGTCAGCCCATCCAGGCCACGGACAACCGCACTGCTGCGGTGGACCTGCCCGCCCTGATGAGCGAAGTGATAGCCATCGCACATGAGTCGGATGAATCGCGTGCGTGGGCCGTGCTGGTGATGCTGGACTGGGTGGCGTACAGCATCGCGTCGCGCTACGGATTCCATGACCTCTCCGTCATCGCGGTGAATCGCGCTGAGTACGCGGCGGCTCGGTCCGGTGATCCAATGCTGTCGGCGATGGTGAAGTACCTGGCCGCAACCGCCTGTATGCGGGCTGGTGAGTTCCGTACTGGGTTACGGTTCCGAGCGCTAGGCGAAGGTGATCTTGAATATGCAGAGGTAGGGCTCGAGCGTGAGGCGACACTGGGACAGATCCATCTGATCGCAGGGTTGCTGGAGGCGCGGACAGGGAACGCGGAAGCGGCGGAGGAGCACTTCCGAGACGCCTCTTCACTTGCGGTCCGGACAGGGGAGGCCATCCCCGCGCGTTGGCTTGGGTCCACGGCGTTCGAAGAGCCGTCGCGCGGGGCGATCGGACACCGAGACCGAGGTATCCATTGGTTCGCCTTTGGCCCAACCAACTTGGCCGCGTACAGGATCGCGGCTTTCGCGGACCGGAACCAGCACGCGGAGGCGCTCAAGGTAGGCGAGTCTCTGAACGTTTCGGATCAGTGGCCGTCCAACAGAATGGCCTACGTCCATATGGACATGGCCCGTTCCTACCTCTGGACGGGCAGGAACGAGGAGGCATTCGACCGTCTGCTGAAGGCGCAGAAGAACGCGCCCGAGCAGACCCGTTTCCACCCTCAGGTCCGTGAGGTCATCGTCCAGCTCCGTAAGCGGGAGCGCTCGCGCGGCGGCAGCGTCGCGCACTTCGCGCAGTGGGTCGGCGTCTGACGGGGTAAGCGGAACGGGGTTTTGCAACTGGGGGTGCAAAACCCCGTTTGTCCGTTCCGGCACGGTGATCCGTCGGAAGGTCCCATGGCCGCGCCAGTGGCCCGGGACGGTCGATCCGACGGAAGTTGACACGGATATGGACGATGAATCGGCCCCTGACCACGACGGTCCGGCCGAACCGCCCGACCAGGCCCCCGACGGGCGCCCGCCGGACACCGAGTCCCCCCTCCTGCGCTCGCTGCGCGCACGTGTCCGGGAGTACAACCACCGGCGGTGGGACCGGTGAGGCGGTTATGGGTCTGGCTGACGCTCGCACTCGGGGCCGCCGAGGACCGGCTGGGGCTCGGGTTCGAGCTGCTGCGGCTGCGCTGGGACGCCGAGTGCGTCGATGAGTGGAGCCGGGACCTGGTCGCCGAGGCGCGCCAGGCACGGCAGGAGACTGAGTGGGAGCGGCTGCTCCGGCCCGCGTCTGAGGAGGGCGGGCCCTGGTGAGCGGCGAGCCGACGCCGTACCCCCCGTATCCCTCGTTCCTCTGTTACGTCCTTGTGGAGGGGCCCGTCCACGGCAGCGGGGCCGTGCTGCCCTTCGTCCTCGCCGTCCAGCGGACCGCGACGCCGGATGACGCGCTGCGCTGGCTCCAGCGGCAGGCCCGGTGGGTCGCGGACCGGCTCGACCCGGACCCGGCCGTCTCGCCGTGGGTGGTCCCGGCGATGCGTACGGACCGTGTACCCGTCCCCGACGCCCCGACGGAGATACGGGTGTGGAGCGACGCCCCCGACGAGGAGCGGGCCGCCCGCGCCCGGCTCGACCAGGGCGTCGCCGTCTCGGTCGTCATCCCGGACGGCCCCGACCGCTACACCTTCGCGATCTGTCCGCAGCGGGCGCCCGTACGGCGGCGACCCCGGCCCTTCATCGTCCTCGCCCACTTCCTGAAGAGGTAGCCATGTCCAGCAACAGAGACGCCCGCGCCCGCGTCCTCTCCTCCCGCGAGAGCCTGACGACCCGCTACCGCCATGGCGAGACGCTGAAGTCGCTCGCCGCCGAGTTCGGGGTGAGTGACGCGTGGCTGAAGAAGCAGCTCACGGGGTGGGGGGTGCCGGTGCGCGGGGTGAGGGAGGCGCGGCTCCTGCGGGCGCGGCGAGGGAAGGCGGACGCATGACCGAGGAGCGGAGCACGGGCGCGCCCGACTGCGCCGTCTGCCGGGAACTGACGATCGCGGAGAGCGAGGCCGAGGGGGTGGGGGACCACTCGCGGGCGGTGGACTGCCGGGTGCTGCGGCGGCGGCATGCGAGGGGGCATGAGGGCGGCTGACGTCGCTCCGCCCTTGGCGCGTCCGGAGCCCTAGATGATTGAGTCCGATGTTTGTGCTGGCCGCGACCATGGCGAAGGGCGCCCGTTGGCTTGTGTGTGACGACAAACCTGGACGCCCTTCTG
>NZ_JBHVHF010000102.1:0-24158 GCF_042800315.1 Streptomyces sp. NPDC057638 | reverse complement strand
GGCCCGGAACATATGTTCCGGGCCCGGCCCTTCTGTCTGCCGACGGCTACGCGTTCACCGCGTCGCCGGACTCAGTTGTCGTCCTCGTCGATGAGGAACCCGCGCATCGGGGCGGGCGCCTGCTGCATCGGCTGCGGGGCCTGCGGCCGCACCGGCGCCATCGGCTGCGTCATCGCGGGGGACATCTGCTGCTGTCCACCGTACGAAGGGCCGCCGTTCATCGACGGGTTACCGCCCATGGGCTGACCCATCGACGGGGCGCCTCCCATCGAGTGACCCATCGCGCCCGCTCCGGCCGGAGCCATCGAGGGCGACGGCGGCAGCGAGGCCGCCGACGGGGTGCGCGGCGGGGCCAGCGAGTCGTCCGCCTGGGTCTCCAGCTGACGCAGCTGGCTCTCCAGGTAGGACTTCAGCCGGGTGCGGTACTCGCGCTCGAAGCCGCGCAGGTCCTCGACCTTGCGCTCCAGCGTGGCGCGGGCCGACTCCAGCGAGCCCATCGCGACACGGTGCTTCTCCTGCGCGTCCCGCTCCAGCGCGTCGGCCTTGGCGCGGGCGTCGCGCTCCAGACCCTCGGCACGCGAACGCGCCTCACCGACAATCTTGTTGGCCTCGGACCGGGCCTCGGCGATGGCCTGGTCGGCGGTCTGCTGCGCCAGCGAGAGCACCCGGGCGGCACTGTCGCCACCGGGAGCCTGACCGGGGGGCTGCATCTGCGGACCGGGATGGCCGCCCATGGGGCCACCCTGTCCGCCCATGGGGCCACCCTGTCCGCCCATGGGACCGCCCTGGCCACCCATCGGGCCACCCTGGCCACCCATCGGAGCGCCCTGCATCGGGACGGGGCCACCCTGCATGGGAACAGGACCACCCTGCATCGGACCACCGGGGCCGCCCATGGGGCCACCGTGGCTGGGACCGGCCGGGAGCTGCGGAGCACCACCGGGCAGCTGGGGGGGACCCATCTGCGGGGGCTGCTGCTGCGGGACCGGCGGACCCGATATGGCGGCGGGTACGGGAGCCCCGGGTCCGCCACGGCCGTCCTGCGGCTCCGGGGGCTTGCGCATGCCCTGCTGCTGCTGGTTCTGCGCCGCCGCACGGGTCGCCGCGGCCAGCTTGGCGCGCAGGTCCTCGTTCTCACGAAGGAGGCGGGTCAACTCGGCCTCGACCTCGTCGAGAAAGGCGTCGACCTCATCCTCGTCATAGCCTTCTCGGAGGCGGACGGTCGTGAACTGCTTGTTCCGCACGTCCTCTGGGGTCAGGGGCATCTCTTGTTCACCTCTACGTAGTCGTCGGCAGTCGGCAAGACCGTATCGTCCACTTTCTCTTCACTCACCTCGCGAAACCGCTGACGATGGAGATGAGGATGTAGACGATGATCATCAGAACGAAGAAGGACAGGTCGAGTGCCACGCCCCCGAGACGCAACGGCGGGATGAGCCGCCGAAGAAGCTTGAGCGGTGGATCGGTGACAGTGTAGGTGGCTTCCAGAATGACCACCATCGCCTTCCCGGGTTGCCATGAACGGGCGAACTGGAAGACGTACTCCATGACCAGCCGGAAGATCAGCAGGACGAGAAAGCACATCAGCGCGATGTAGACCACCTGTAGCGCCACACCCATCCCGCGCTTCCCTCTCCCCTTGCTTGCCCGATCCGACCTTATGGCCGGTTCGTCCCGGTTGTCGTGTTCTCAGCTCTGGTTGAAGAATCCGCCCTCTGCGATACGGGCCTTGTCCTCCGCCGTGACATCGACGTTAGCAGGCGACAACAGGAACACCTTCTGCGTCACCCGCTCAATGCTGCCATGGAGACCGAAGACAAGTCCCGCGGCAAAGTCGACAAGTCGCTTCGCGTCGGTGTCATCCATCTCGGTCAGATTCATGATCACCGGGGTCCCCTCACGGAAGTGTTCCCCGATGGTACGGGCCTCGTTGTAGGTCCGTGGGTGCAATGTGGTGATGCGGTACGGCTCCCGCTCGGACACGACCTTGGGCATGATCACCGGTGCGTTCTTCTCCAGGCTCGGTCGTTCAGGTGTGATGGATGCCACGGGGGCGATTCGGGCGGGTCGTCCGCTATCGGCGGAAAGCGATGCGGCGTGCGCCGGGGCGTGCGGGGCGGCGTGCGGCAACGGGTCGCGCTGCGGCGGCGGCTGGACGGCGTGCGCCGGTTCCTCACGCTCCATCTGATGCGGTTGGTGCGCCTGCTGGTGCCTGCGGTGCTCCCGCTCCGGCTCCGGCTCGGGTTCGAAGTCGTCGTCGGGATCGAAACCCCGGCCGTCGTAACCATCGTCCTCCACGAGACCGAGGTAGACCGCCATCTTGCGCATCGCGCCGGCCATGCTCTGAGTCCTCCGCTCTGTGGTGGATCGCCGTGTCGCCATGGTGCCGGGGCATCAAGTGCCCGCGATCCACTGGGCCCGCCCGCCTTCCTGCGGGAATGACCATATTTTCTGCCGTGGTCCGACTTGCTTGGCGACGTTACCCGAGCCGGGGACGGACTCCGAGCACCGCCGTACCGACGCGCACATGTGTCGCACCGGCCGCCACGGCCTCTTCGAGGTCCGCGCTCATCCCCGCTGACACCATGTTCGCAGCAGGATGCCCGGTGCGCAGGTCGGATGAGAATTCCATCAGCCGCGCGAAAGCGGCCCGCTGCCGTCCCGCATAGGCTCCCACCAGCGGCGCGACGGTCATCAGCCCATCGAGCCTGAGGCCCGGGGACCGTTCCACCGCGACCGCCAACTCCTCGATCCCGTCCGGCGCGACACCGCCGCGCTCGCCGCGCCCGCCGCTGTCGGCGTCGAGGGCCACCTGGATCAGACAGCCCAGCTCGCGCCCGGCGCGGACGGCGGCCGAGGAGAGCGCGGTGATGAGTCTCACGCGGTCGATCGACTGCACCACATCAGCATAACCAGCAACAGAACGGACTTTATTGGTCTGAAGCTGGCCGACGAAGTGCCATGTCAGATCCAGATCCGCGCACGCGACGGCCTTGGGGGCCGCGTCCTGGTCCCGGTTCTCCGCCATATGACGGACCCCCAGCTCATGGAGGAGCCGCACATCGCTCGCGGGGTAGGTCTTGGTGACGACGATGAGCGTCACCTCGTCGCGGGCACGGCCCGCCGCGGCGCAGGCCGCGGCGATACGTTCCTCCACCGCCGCCAGATTCGCGGCGAGTTCGGCCTTACGGTCCGTCATTCTGCTGTCTCTCCTGCGGAAACCGGTGACAGCCAGACATATCCGGCGAGCCGTCCGGTGGTGCGGTCACGGCGGTACGAGTAGTGGTCGGCCGACTCCAGGGTGCAGATCCCGGCGTCGGCGCGGTCGCGCACACCCAGCGATGCGAGCTGGGCGTGCACTCCGGCGGCCACATCCACGGCCGGAGTGCCCCAACGCGTCTCGGCATAGGCGGCGGGTTCCGACTCGGCCACCCGGGTCCGCATCTCCTCCGGCACCTCGTAACACCGTCCGCAGACCGAGGGTCCGGTGCGTGCGGTCATCCGCTCCGGTTCGGCGCCCAGGGAGACCATCGCCTTGACGGTCGCGGGCACGATCCCGGCGACCATGCCGGGACGGCCCGCGTGGGCCGCGCCGACCACCCCGGCGACCGGATCGGCCAGCAACACCGGGACGCAGTCGGCGGTGAGCACCGCGAGGGCCAGCCCCCGCTCGGCGCTGACCACGCCGTCCACCGCCGGAATCGCGCCCCGGGCCGGGAACGGACGGTCCACCGTGGCGACCTCGTTGCCATGGACCTGGTTCATCCAGACCACCCGGGCGGGGTCGAGTCCCAGCGACCCGGCGGCGATCCGCCGGTTGGCCAGGACCGCCTCGGGGTCGTCGCCCACGGCCCCGCCGAGGTTCAGCTCCTCGTACGGAACGGCGCTCACCCCGCCCCACCGAGTGGTGAAGGCGAAGTGCGCGCCGTTCGCGTGTATCGCGTCGTGCCGCACGGTCACTTCAGGAAGTCCGGTACATCCAGCTCTTCGGCCGAGGTGTCCGGGTAGGGCCGGGCCGGCGGGACCTGCGGCGTGAGCGGACCCGCGTCGTTGATGGACGGCACCGGGTCGGCCGGGGAGTCGTCGCGCGACGGTACGGCGCCGAGCCCGGAGCCGATCCGCGACGGCTCCGCGATCCGCGGCGGCGCGGCCGGGGGCTCCTCCCGCTTGCCCGCGGACGACCCGAGGACGGTGTCCCGGCGGGCGGGCGGCTGGCCGCCGTCGAACCCGGCCGCGATGACCGTGACCCGGACCTCGTCGCCGAGGGCGTCGTCGATGACGGCGCCGAAGATGATGTTGGCCTCGGGGTGGGCGGCCTCGCTCACCAGCTGCGCGGCCTCGTTGATCTCGAAGAGACCGAGGTCCGAGCCGCCGGAGATGGAGAGCAGTACGCCCCGGGCGCCGTCGATGGACGCCTCCAGCAGCGGCGAGGAGATCGCCATCTCGGCGGCGGCCACCGCGCGGTCGTCGCCGCGCGCCGAGCCGATGCCCATCAGGGCCGATCCGGCCTCCGACATCACGGACTTGACGTCGGCGAAGTCGAGGTTGATCAGACCCGGGGTGGTGATGAGGTCCGTGATGCCCTGGACGCCGGAGAGCAGCACCTGGTCGGCCGACTTGAACGCGTCGAGCACGCTGACCTGGCGGTCCGAGATGGACAGCAGCCGGTCGTTGGGGATGACGATGAGGGTGTCGACCTCCTCGCGGAGTTCGGCGATGCCGTCCTCGGCCTGGTTGGCCCGGCGGCGGCCCTCGAAGGTGAACGGCCGGGTGACCACACCGATCGTCAGGGCGCCCAGGGAGCGGGCGATGTTGGCGACGACGGGGGCGCCGCCGGTGCCGGTGCCACCGCCTTCACCCGCGGTGACGAAGACCATGTCGGCCCCCTTGAGGACCTCCTCGATCTCCTCACGGTGGTCCTCGGCGGCCTTGCGGCCGACGGCCGGGTTGGCGCCGGCGCCCAGACCCCGGGTGAGTTCACGGCCAACGTCGAGCTTGACGTCGGCGTCGCTCATCAACAGCGCCTGAGCATCGGTGTTGATAGCGATGAACTCGACGCCCTTGAGACCGACCTCGATCATTCGGTTGATGGCATTGACACCACCGCCGCCGACACCGATGACCTTGATGACTGCGAGGTAGTTCTGCGGTGCTGCCACGTCGAGAGCCTCTCGCCTCGATTCAGATGCCGTCACCGCGCGGTTCACGCGCCGCGACGACGGATGCCGATTGGGAGGGCCACTGTGCCGACCCGAACCCTAACGTTGAAGTTTAGGGTTACCAGCGTGTCTGTTCGCTGGACTCTTCCGAACAGGACACTAAGTCGACAAGTGGCGCGCGTTCAATGAACACGCCGAACCTCCCGTTTTTCTTTTCACCCTATGTGATCAGCCGTTGCGCTGACCAGCCAGGGGGTTGTCGTGGTCAGGTGTGCGTCAACTCCCTGACGCGGCAGGGGCGGTGGGGGCGCTCACATCGAAGTGGGTCGCCTTGGGCGCCGCCTTCATCACGGCGGTGAGGGCACGGGCCTTCGCCGCCCCCTCCTCGGGGCCGCCCCAGCGGACCGTCCGCTCCCGGGTCAGCCTCAGAGACATGTCATCGTATGAACGCACCGCGAGTCCGCGGGTGTTCTCCGCGACTTCCCCGGGCAGTTCCCCCCACACCCGCACCGCCGCGCGGACCAGCTCCGCCTCGGGGAAGCGGCGCAGGCTCGGGGAGCGGGTGGCGGCCAGCTCCAGCCGGGGCAGTGCGGCCGGGGCCTTGGCGACGGTGGCGAACCTGACACCGTCACCATCCACTTCGACGAAGCGCGGACGGGCGGCGGTTCCCTTCGCGATCACCATCACGGCGGTCCGCTCGGTCACCGTCAGGGTCAGCCCCCGGGGCCAGGAGCGGGATGCCTCCACCGAGCCGACCCGGGGCAGCAGTGTCCGCACCCGGTCCTCGATGGCATCGGTGTCGACGGAGACCAGCGGGGAGCCGAGGGGGACGTCGGCGGCACGGGTGACCTGCTCGGGGGTGAGCACCCGGGTACCCGAGGCCCGTACCGACTCCACCCGGAGCCAGGACGAGCCGTACAGCACCCAGAGCCCGCCCGCGAGGAGCGCGACGACGGCGAGCGCCAGCAGCAGCACCCGGGGGCCGGGCACGGTGAGGCGGCGCGGGGCCCGCCCGCGGCCCCGGGGCGGCCCGGAGCCGCCCCGGCCACGGCGCGAGGGGTGACGCGTACCGCGCTCGGCGGTGGTGGGTCCGGCCACGCTCCCGGTCTCCTTCCGGCCGTGACCCGGGTCAGCCCCGGGTCACCACGGATCACGCCTGACGGCGTGCCGTGATCGCCTCGTACACCATGCCGACGAGAAGGTCGTCGGCGTCCCTGCGGCCGAACTCGGCGGCGGCACGGGACATCTCGTACAGCCGGTGTGGATCGGCGAGCACCGGGAGGACCTGGCCCTGGACCCACTCGGGGGTCAGTTCGGCGTCGTCGACGAGGAGTCCGCCGCCCGCCTTGACCACCGGCTGGGCGTTGAGCCGCTGTTCGCCGTTGCCGATGGGCAGCGGTACGTACGCGGCGGGGAGCCCGACGGCGGAGAGTTCGGCGACGGTCATCGCGCCGGCCCGGCAGAGCATCATGTCGGCCGCGGCGTAGGCGAGATCCATCCGGTCGACATACGGTACCGGGATGTACGGCGGCATTCCGGGCATGTTGTCCACGTGTGGCAGGTCGTTCTTGGGGCCGACCGCGTGCAGGATCTGGATCCCGGAGCGCTGGAGCACCGGGGCGACCTGCTGGACCACCTCGTTGAGGCGGCGGGCGCCCTGGGAGCCGCCGGAGACCAGCAGGGTCGGCAGCTGGGGGTCGAGCCCGAAGGCGTCGCGGGCCGCCGGGCGCACCCGGGCCCGGTCCAGGGTGGCGATGGAGTGGCGCAGCGGGATGCCGATGTAGCGCGCGTTGCGGAGCTTGCTGTCGGGGGTGGCGACGGCCACCCCCGCCGCGTACCGCGAGCCGATCTTGTTGGCGAGGCCGGGGCGCGCGTTGGCCTCGTGGACGACGATCGGCACCCCGAGCCGCTTGGCGGCGAGATAGCCGGGCAGGGCCACATAGCCGCCGAAGCCGACGACACAGTCCGCCTTGGTGCGCTCCAGCACCTGCTCGGCCGCCTTGATGGTGCCACGCAGCCGACCGGGCACGGTGATCAGCTCCGGCGTGGGCCGCCGTGGCAGTGGCACGGCCGGGATGAGGGCCAGCTCATAGCCGCGCTCGGGGACGAGCCTGGTCTCCAGTCCGCGTTCGGTACCGAGGGCTGTGATCCCCACGGTCGGGTCCTGCCTGCGCAGGGCGTCCGCGAGGGCGAGCGCGGGCTCGATGTGGCCGGCGGTCCCCCCACCGGCGAGTACGACATGCACCGAAATTCACCGCTCTCCGGACGGACGCCTGGTGGCGCGCCGTCGCATCGTGTTCCATCTCACCCCTGGCTTCCTCATGGCCAGGGCCGCCTTCGCGGCGGGTTCCTCTCGCGCGAAGGCGATCAGCAGCCCGATAGCGAACATGGACGGCAGCAGGGCGGACCCTCCGTAGGAGAACAGCGGGAGCGGAACACCGGCGATCGGCAGCAGTCCGAGTACCGCACCGATGTTGACCACGGCCTGGGCCGTGATCCAGGTGGTCACGCCTCCCGCGGCGTACCTCACGAAGGGGTCCTCCGTGCGTCCGGCCACGCGGATACCCGCATAGCCTAGAGCCGCGAACAGGGCGAGGACCGACAGCGTCCCCGCCAGCCCCAGCTCCTCACCGGCGATGGCGAAGATGAAGTCCGTGTGCGGCTCTGGGAGTTGTCCCCATTTTTCCACACTCGCCCCGAGGCCGGAACCGAACCATCCGCCGGAGGCCAGGGCATAGATCCCGTGCACCGCCTGCCAGCACTCACCCTTGGGGCCGAGATCGATGGCACCCATACAGGAAAGTCGGGACATACGGTTGTCATTCGTACTGATCAGCATGAAACCGACCAGTGAGGCGGCGGCGAGGACCCCGGCGAAGAGCCGGGTGGGTGCGCCGGTCAGCCAGAGCAGTCCGAAGAGGATGGTGCAGAGGATGATGGCGGTGCCCATGTCGCCGCCGATCATGATCAGTCCGAGCAGCATGAAGCCGACCGGGACCAGGGGCACCAGCATGTGCTTCCACTGGGTCAGCAGCCGGCGCTCATGCTTGCGGGCGAGCAGGTCGGCGCCCCACAGCACCAGGGCCAGCTTGGCGAACTCGCTGGGCTGGAGCTGGAAGGGACCGCCGAAGTAGAGCCAGTTCTGGTTGCCGTTGACCTCGTGCCCTATCCCCGGCACCTGCACCAGGGCCAGCAGGAAGACGGTGCCCGCCAGCAGCGGGTAGGAGAGCGCCCGGTGCAGCCGCAGCGGCATCCGCGCGGCGCACAGCAACAGCACCCCGCCGATGAGGGCGGCGACGAACTGCTTGCGGAAGAAGTGGGAGCCGGAGAGGGAGAGCTCCAGCGCCTTGATCATCGAGGCCGAGTAGACCATCACCAGACCGAGGACGAGGATCAGCAGGCTGGAGCCGAGGATCACGTAGTACGCGGTGAGCGGGCGGTCCCAGGCGCGCCGGGCGCGCTCGTGCAGCCCCCGGGGCCCCCGGCCCGTGGGCGGGCGCCGCGCGCCGGGCGTGCGCGCCGGGCGGCGGGCGCCCCCCTGGGCTGCTGAACCCGGGCTCCCCGGCTTCGCCGAGCGCCCGCGCGGCACGAGCCGGGCCCGGACGCGGGTGGTGTCATCGGCCGGCATGGACGCTGTCCCCTCCAGTCGTGCCTGGTGAGGCGCCCGCCGACCCGCCCCGGGAGCGATCCCGGGGCGGGTGGCACGGCGCGGCGGTGCTCCCGGTCCGTGCCGGTCAGGCGCTCTCGGCGGTGAGGCCGCGGACCGCGTCCGCGAACGCCTCGCCTCGCTTGTTGTAGTTGACGAACATGTCCATCGAGGCGCACGCCGGGGCGAGCAGCACGGTGTCTCCCGGCCGGGCCAGCGCCGCCGCCTCGCGGACCGCCGCCGCCATCGCCCCAGTGTCGGTCCGGTCGAGGTCCACGACCGGGACCTGCGGCGCGTGTCGCGCCAGGGCTTCGGCGATCAGCGCCCGGTCCCGGCCGATGAGGACGACCCCGCGCAGCCGGTCCGCCGCACGCCGGACCATCTCGTCGAAGGGCTCGCCCTTGGCGAGTCCGCCCGCGATCCAGACGATCGGGTCGTAGGCGGCCAGCGACGCCTCGGCGGCGTGGATGTTGGTGGCCTTGGAGTCGTCGACGTAGGTGACGCCGTCGATCGCGTCGATCCGCTCGATCCGGTGCGGGTCGGGCCGGAAGGCGCGCAGTCCCTCCCGTACGGCGGCGGCGGGCACCCCGAAGGCGCGCGCCAGCGCCGCGGCGGCCAGCGCGTTGGCGATGTTGTGCGGGGCGGGCGGGTTGATGTCGGCGAGTTCGGCCAGCTCCTGCGCCTGCTCGCGGCGGTTCTCCACGAAGGCGCGGTCGACCAGGATCCCGTCGACCAGACCCAGCTGGGAGGGGCCGGGGGTGCCGAGGGTGAAGCCGATGGCGCGGCAGCCCTCCTCGACGTCGGCGGCGCGCACGAGGTCCTCGGTGGCCTTGTCGGCCACGTTGTAGACGCAGGCGACGGTGTTGCCCTCGTAGACGCGGCCCTTGGCGGCGGCGTACGCCTCCATGGAGCCGTGCCACTCCAGGTGGTCCGGCGCCAGGTTGAGCACGGCGGCGGAGTGGGCGCGCAGCGAGGGCGCCCAGTGGAGCTGGTAGCTGGAGAGTTCGACGGCGAGGACGTCGTACGCCTCCTCGCCGAGGACGGCGTCCAGCAGGGAGACGCCGATGTTGCCGACGGCCGCCGTGCGCAGTCCGGCCGCGGTGAGAATCGAGGCGAGCATCCGTACGGTGGTGGTCTTGCCGTTGGTGCCGGTGACGGCGAGCCAGGGCGCGGCGCCGGGGCCGCGCAGCCGCCAGGCCAGCTCCACATCGCCCCAGACCTCCACGCCCGCCGCGGCGGCGGCCTGGAAGAGGGGCTTGTGCGGCGGCCAGCCGGGGGCGGTGACGACGAGTTCGGTGCCCTCGGGCAGGGTGTCGCCGTCGCCGAGGCGCACGGTCAGCCGGGCGTCGCCGCCGGGCTGGTCCGCGGCCCACGCCGCCAGCTCGGCGGCCTGGGCGCGGGCGCGCTCGTCATCGGTCCCGTTGACGACGGTGACCTGGGCGCCGAGGCCGTGGAGCACCTTGGCGGCGGGGATCCCGGAGACCCCGAGCCCGGCGACGGTGACGCGCTTGCCGGGCCACACCGTCTTCTCGTCGCTGCCGGCGGTCACTTGTCGGCCGCCCAGCCCGCGTAGAAGAGGCCGAGGCCCACGATCACGCACATGCCCTGGACGATCCAGAAGCGGACCACGACAAGGACTTCGGACCACCCCTTGAGTTCGAAGTGGTGTTGGAGTGGCGCCATGCGGAAGACGCGCTTCCCGGTGAGCCGGAAGGAGCCGACCTGGATGACCACGGACATGGTGATGAGGACGAAGAGTCCGCCGAGGATCGCCAGGAGCAGCTCGGTGCGGGAGCAGATCGCCAGGCCCGCGAGGGCGCCACCGAGGGCGAGCGAGCCGGTGTCACCCATGAAGATCTTGGCGGGTGAGGTGTTCCACCACAGGAAGCCGAAGCAGGCACCCATCAGGGCGGAGGCGACGACCGCGAGGTCGAGCGGGTCGCGTACCTCGAAACAGGCGCTGGGGTTGGTCAGTGAGGACGCGTTGACGCAGGACTCCTGGAACTGCCAGAGCCCGATGAAGGTGTAGGCGCCGAAGACCATCACGGAGGCGCCGGTGGCCAGGCCGTCCAGGCCGTCGGTGAGGTTCACCCCGTTCGACATCGCCAGGATCATGAAGAGCGCCCAGATCACGAAGAGGACCGGGCCGATGGTCCAGCCGAAGTCCGTGATGAAGGAGAGCTTCGTGGAGGCGGGCGTCAGATCGCGCTGGTCGGCGAATTGGAGCGAGAGGAGCGCGAAGGTGATGCCGACGATGAGCTGTCCGGCCATCTTCGCCTTGGCGCGCAGACCGAGCGACCGCTGCTTGACGATCTTGATGTAGTCGTCGAGGAAGCCGACCAGACCCATGCCCGCCATCAGGAAGAGCACCAGGATGCCGGAGACGGTCGGCTTCTCGCCGGTGATGACCTTGGCGAGGGCGTACGCGATGAGGGTGGCCAGGATGAAGGAGATACCGCCCATGGTGGGCGTCCCCTTCTTCGAGCCGTGGGTGCGCGGGCCGTCGTCCCGGATGAACTGGCCATAGCCCTTGCGGGCCAGCAGCTTGATCAGCAGCGGGGTGCCGATGAGGGTCAGGAAGAGACCGATGGCCCCCGCGAACAGGATCTGCCTCATCGACCGGCACCCTGCCCGTGGGCCGCGGACGCGTCGGTGAGCAGCGCCTCGGCGACCCGCTCAAGACCGACCGACCTGGAAGCCTTCACCAGTACGACGTCCCCCGGGCGCAGCTCTCTGCGCAACAGGTCGATCGCCGCCCGTGCGTCGGACACGTGCACCGACTCCTCACCCCACGAACCCTCGTTATATGCGCCCAGTTGCAGCCAGGACGCTTCCCTGCCCCCGACTGCGACGAGCTTGCTGACGTTGAGCCGGACGGCGAGCCGTCCGACGGCGTCGTGCTCGGCGAGCGCTTCGTCCCCCAGCTCCGCCATCAGGCCGAGCACCGCCCATGTGCGGCCCCCCCGGGACTGTGCGCCGTGGCCCATGGCGACCAGCGCGCGCAGCGCCGCTCTCATGGACTCGGGGTTCGCGTTGTAGGCGTCGTTGACGATCGTCACGCCGTCCGGGCGCTCGGTGACCTCCATACGCCAGCGGGAGAGGGTACCGGCCTCGGAGAGCGCGAGGGCGATCTCGTCGACGGACAGTCCCAGCTCATGGGCGACGGCGGCCGCGGCGAGCGCGTTCGACACGTGGTGCTCACCGTACAGCCGCATGGTCACTTCGGCGCACCCGGTGGGGGTGTGAAGCGTGAAGGCGGGCTGACCTTGGGGGGTGAGCCGGACATTCTCGGCACGGATCGCGGCCGCGGCGCTCTCGCCGTAGAAGACCACGCGGGCCCGCGTACGGGAGGCCATGGCGCGCACCAGCGGGTCGTCGGCGTTGAGCAGCGCGATACCGCCGTCGGCCGCCGCGGGCAGGGCCTCGACCAGCTCGCCCTTGGCCTCGGCGATCTTCTCCCGGCTGCCGAACTCGCCGACGTGGGCGGAGCCGACATTGAGGACGAGACCGATCCGGGGCGGGACGAGACCGGTGAGATAGCGGATGTCCCCGACATAGCGGGCCCCCATCTCCAGCACGAGGTGCTCGGTGCTCTCGTCGGCCCGCAGCGCGGTGAGCGGCAGCCCGATCTCGTTGTTGAGGTTGCCCTCCGGGTAGACCGTGGGGCCCTTGCGCTCCAGCAGCTGGGCGATGAGGTCCTTGGTGCTGGTCTTCCCGGCGGAGCCGGTGAGCGCGACGGTGGTGGTGCCGAGGCGTTCGACCACATGGCGGGCGAGGGCGCCGAGGGCGGCGGTGACATCGTCCACGACGATCGCGGGCACGCCGACGGGCCGGGTGGCCAGCACGGCGACCGCCCCGGACCGGACGGCGGCCTCGGCGTAGTCGTGGCCGTCGACGCGTTCGCCGTCGAAGGCGGTGAAGAGGGCGCCGGGCCGGACCTCACGGGAGTCGGTGACGACGGGACCGGTGATCCGTACGGCGGGATCCGGTATGTCGTACGACTGCCCGCCGACGAGGGCGGCGATCTCGGCGAGGGAGAGGGCGATCACTTGGTCATCCCCGGGATTTCTCGTGGACGGTGGCGCGGATGGCTTCGCGGAGGACCTGACGGTCGTCGAAGGGGCGGACGACCCCGGCGATGTCCTGGCCCTGTTCATGGCCCTTGCCCGCGATGAGCACGGTGTCACCGGGCTCGGCGCGGGTCACGGCCGCCGTGATGGCGGCGGCGCGGTCGGCCTCGACCAGGACCTCGCCCCGTTCGTGGGCCGGGACCTCGGCGGCCCCGGCCAGCATGGTGGCGAGGATCGCGAGCGGGTCCTCCGAGCGAGGGTTGTCGGAGGTCAGTACGGCGGTGTCGGCGAGCCGGGCGGCGGCGGCGCCCATCGGCCCGCGCTTGGTGACATCACGGTCGCCGCCACAGCCGAGGACGATATGCAGCCTGCCCTTGGTGACCTTGCGCAGCGAGCGCAGGACCGATTCGACGGCGTCCGTCTTGTGGGCGTAGTCGACGACCGCGAGATAGGGCTGTCCGGCGTCGACCCGCTCCAGCCGCCCGGGGACGCCCGGAACGGCGGCGATCCCGTCGGCGGCGGTCTGGGGGTCGATCCCGGCGACGGCCAGGGTGACGAGGGCGGCCAGGGTGTTGGCCACGTTGAAGGGGCCGGGCAGCGGGGCGCGGGCGCTGATCCGCTGCCCGTCGGGGCCGACGGCGGTGAAGACGGAACCGAGGGAACCGACCTCCACGTGCTCGGCGCGCCAGTCGGCGTCCGGGTGGCCCTCGGCGGAGAAGGTGGTGACCGGCACGGTCGCCTCGGTCACCAGACGGCGCCCGTAGGCGTCGTCGAGGTTGACCACACCGCGCCTGCTGCGCCGGGGAGTGAAGAGCTGGGCCTTGGCCTGGAAGTAGTCCTCCATGCCGGAGTGGAACTCCATGTGCTCCGGGCTGAGGTTGTTGAAGACGGCGACGTCGAAGACGCAGCCGTCGACCCGGCCCAGCACCAGCGCGTGGCTGGAGACCTCCATGGTGACGGCCTCCACCCCGTGCTCGCGCATCACGGCGAAGAGCGCCTGGAGGTCGGTGGCCTCGGGGGTGGTCCGCTCGGACTTGAGACTCTCGTCGCCGACGCGGGTCTCGACCGTGCCGACCAGCCCGGTGGTGCGGCCCGCGGCGCGCAGACCGCCGTCCACGAGATAGGCGGAGGTGGTCTTGCCTGAGGTGCCGGTGATGCCGATCTGGAGGAGGGCCTCACCGGGGTGTCCGTAGATACGGGCGGCCAGCTCGCCCATCACGCCCCGGGGGTCCTCGGTGACCAGCACCGGCAGTCCGGTGGCGGCGGCGCGTTCGGCGCCCTCGGGGTTGGTGAGGATCGCGGCGGCGCCGAGGGAGGCGGCCTGGGCGGCGAAGTCGGCGCCGTGGAGGCGGGCGCCGGGGAGCGCGGCGTAGAGGTCGCCGGGCCGGACGGCGCGGGAGTCATGGGTGATGCCGGTGACCTCGCCGGAACCGGGTCCCCTCACCTCCAGCCGGTCGGCCAGCTCCCCGAGCGGGGTCGGGTGGGGCCGGTCCGGACGGGGCGCTCCCGCTCGCTCGGGGGCGTCCTGCTGGGCGGTTCGGTACTGATCAGCGTGTGACACGGCGGTGAGCGTACCGGGCCCGGGCGGCCGGGGGCGAAATGAGGGGGAGGGCCGCTCGTGGTTCCCGGAATCGGGGGTGATCGTGGTCACTGGTGGTTCCTCGAATCGTACGCCGGGACCGTCCGTCAGCCACCGGGGGTGAAGCTGACGGGCAGGCGGGCGGGTTCGGTGCCGGTCGGCGGGACCTGGAGGGTCTTCAGCGCGAAGCGCATGACCTTCTGGTAGACCGGGCCGCAGATCTGGCCGCCGAAGTAGGAGCCCCGGGTGGGGTTCTGGATGGCGCAGTAGACGGTGACGCGGGGCTTGTCGGCGGGGGCGAAGCCCGCGAAGGACGCGGTGTAGCCACGGTAGCGGCCGAGTTCCGGGTCGACGCGGTTGGCCGTCCCGGTCTTGCCCGCGACCCGGTAGCCGGGGATGCGGGCCTTGGTGCCGGTGCCCTCCTCGTCGCCGACGACGGACTCCAGCATGGTGGCGACGGTCCGTGCGGTCGGCTCGCTGACCACCCGTGTCTTCTGGGGCGCGGGCGCGGCCTCGAACCGGCCGTCGGGACCCTTGGTGCCGCGGACGAGGGTCGGCTCGATCCGGACACCGCCGTTGGCGATGGTCTGGTAGACGGAGGCGGCCTGCATGGCGTTGATCGACAGCCCCTGGCCGAAGGGGATCGTGTACTGCTGGGAGGTCGACCACTTCGCCGGCGGCGCGAGGATCCCCGGGGTCTCGCCGGGGAAGCCGAGGCCGGTGGGGCCGCCGAGGCCGAACTTCCGCAGATACGAGTGGAGGACCGCGTTCGCCTGGGGCTGGGTCTTGCCGAGCTGTCCGGTCGCCAGGATGGTGCCGATGTTGCTGGACTTGGCGAGGACGCCGTTGAGGGTGAGGTACCAGGTGGGGTGGTCGACGTCGTCCTTGAAGAGCCGGTCGCCCCGGTGGAGGCGGTTGGGCACGACGACATGGGTGTCCGGGGTGGCCGCCTTCTCCTCTAGGACGGCGGCCATGGACATCACCTTGGCGGTCGAGCCGGGCTCGAAGGCGTCCTGGACGGCGGCGTTGCCCATGGTGGTGGCGTCGGCGCGGGAGACGTCGTTGGGGTCGAAGCCGGGCGCGTTGGCCATGGCGAGGACCTCTCCCGTACGGGTGTCCTGGACGATCACATAGCCGCGGTCGGCGCCGGACTCGCTCACCTGCTCGGAGATGGCCCGCTGGGCCGCCCACTGGATGTCGCGGTCGATGGTCAGCTCGATGTCGGAGCCGGGCACGGCGGGGGTCTCCCGGGTGCCGCCCGCCGTGGGGACGCGACGGCCGCCGGACTGGGCGTAGGTGATCTCACCGTCCTGGCCCGCCAGCTCCTCGTCCAGCAGGGACTCCAGACCGGCGCCGCCGCGTCCCTCGGCGTTGACATGGCCGAGTATCCCGGCGGCGAGGTCGCCGTTGGGGTAGACGCGCTTGCTGCTGGCCTCCTGGAGCACTCCGGCGAGCACGTTGCCTCCCGGCCCGCCACCGCGCTTGTCGGCGCGGGCCTTCTCGGCGAAGGCGCTCTTGAGGTCCTTGATCTGGTTCCAGACCTGGGGGGTCTGGCGGCGGGCCAGCACGGTGTACCGGGAGTTGGGCGTCCTGAGCTTCTTCACCAGGACGCCGGTGTCCACGCCGAGGATGGGCGCGAGCAGCCCGGCGGCCTGTTCGGGCGCGTTCGGGACCTTGCTCTCCTCGGGGGTGAAGAGCTTGGGGTCGGCGGTGATGTCGTACGCCTCGACGCTGGTCGCCAGGGTGATCCCGGACCGGTCGGTGATCTCGCCGCGCTCGGCGGCCAGGTCGACCTTGAGATAGCGGTGCTTCTCGGCCTTGGCGGCGTACGCGCTGGCGTCGACGGCCTGGACCTGGAGCAGTCGTACGACGAAGACCAGCATCACCAGGGCGAGGCCGAAGCCGATCAGACGGAGCCGGGGGCGGGGGCTGCCGAGGGTCAGCCGCTGGGCGGCGCCCGGTCCGGGGCGGGGCGCGGGGCTCCGGGCGGGACGCGGTCGTGGTTCCTGGGGGGGCACAGCGTCACCTGCCGGAGGACGGGGCGTCAGAGTCGGAGGGTCCGGGAGAGCCAGGGGAAGGCGCGGCGCTCGGGGGCGGCGTGGGTGACGGGCCCGTGGCGGTGGCTCCCCCCGGGGCGGGCGTCGTCGCGGAGGGGCCGGCAGCCGTCGCCCTCGCCGAGGGGTCGGCGGTGGCGGCGCCCGGGCGGCCCCGGACGGTGCCGTCGGGCTCCAGGAACGCGGGGTTGCCGCCGGGGACCATACCCAGCTCGCGGGCCCGGCGCTCCAGGGCGTCGGGGGCCACCTGGGCGTCCACCTCGCGCTGGAGGGCCTGCTGCTCCTCGATGAGCCCCGTGGTGTCGCGCTTGAGCTCGCTCAGCTCGAAGGAACCCTCGTTCAGGGCGGAGTTCAGCAGAAGCAGGGTGATCAGACCACCGCCGAGGAGCACCACCACCAGCAGGACGAAGGGGGTGCGGGCCGCGCTGCTCGGCCCCGCGGGCATCAGCTGGGCCAGTCGGGCCGCACGGCCCCGGAGCTGCTTGCCCGCCCGGCTCACCGCGCGTCCTCCCGGATCCGCTCCGCGCCCCGGAGCCGGGCGGGTGCGGCGCGGCGGTTCTCGGCGACCTCCTCGTCGCTGGGCAGCTCGGCGCCCCGGGTCAGCAGCCGCAGTCTCGGCTGGTACTGCTCGGGGACGACGGGCAGCCCCGGCGGGGCGGTGGTGGCGGCCCCGGCCGCGAGGACCTGCTTGACCAGCCGGTCCTCCAGCGACTGATAGGACAGGACAGCGATCCGGCCGTGCAGCGCGAGCGCGGAGACGGCGGCGGGAACGGCCCGCTCCAGGACGCTCAGTTCGCCGTTGACCTCGATCCGCAGCGCCTGGAAGGTGCGCTTGGCCGGGTTGCCGCCGGTGCGCTTGGCGGCCTGGGGCAGGGCGTCACGGATGAGGTCGACCAGCCGGGCGCTGGTGGTGAAGGGCTCGCGTTCCCGTTCCCGTACGACCGCCGAGACGATCCGCTTGGCCTGCTTCTCCTCCCCGTACGCCCGCAGGATCCGCACCAGATCGGCGGGGGGGTAGGTGTTGAGGACCTCGGCGGCGCTGATGCCGGTGGTCTGGTCCATCCGCATGTCGAGCGGGGCGTCCTGGGCGTAGGCGAAGCCGCGGTCGGCCTCGTCGAGCTGCATCGAGGAGACACCGAGGTCGAAGAGGACACCCTGGACCCGGGGGACGCCGAGGCGGTCGAGGACCTGCGGCAGCTCGTCGTAGACGGCGTGGACGAGGGTGGCGCGCTCACCGAAGGGGGCCAGTCGTTCCGCCGAGAGGCGCAGCGCCTCGGTGTCCCGGTCGAGGGCGATCAGACGGGCCTCGGGGAAGCGGGTGAGCAGGGCCTCGCTGTGTCCGCCGAGGCCGAGGGTGCAGTCGACGACGGTCGCGCCCGGCCGCTCCAGCGCCGGGGCCAGGAGGTCCAGGCACCGCCGGAGCATCACCGGAACATGTCGGGTATTGCTCACAGCGCCCTCTCAGGTCCGGCGCGGGGCTCGACCGACGGACCGGCGCGAGCGGGTGGCGGCCGAGCCGGGCGTACGCCCCACACGCGGGGAATTCTTGGAAATGTGCAGGATGTGTCGGTGGACTCCGCGCCACTTTAGTCCACCGCTCTGCCCGGTCAATCAACCGGCTGGCGGCGTGGCGGGCAACCGGGGACGGCCATGGGCCGGTTGGGTGGGCGCGACACCCGGGTCACCCGGACGGGAGCGGCCGCACCACCCCTGTGGGTTACCTCACAACAAGTGTCGTTGATGTTCTTTGTCCCCTCCCACAGCAGGCCGGGCGGGCCGATTCCCACTACCGTCGTCGACATGACGACTTCCGCGCACCACCCCGCCGACACCACGCGTGCGGACGACGCCGGCACCACACCCGCGGACCGCACGGTCATCGACCGTCTGGTCGAGGCGAACCGGGGCTACGCCGCCGACTTCCAGGACCCCGGCATGGACGCGCGCCCGGTTCTGCGGGTCGCCGTCGTCGCCTGCATGGACGCCCGGCTCGACCTCCATGACGCGCTCGGCCTCGACCTGGGCGACTGCCACACCATCCGCAACGCCGGAGGCGTGGTCACCGACGACGTGATCCGCTCCCTCACCATCAGCCAGCGGGCCCTCGGCACGCGCAGCGTGATCCTGATCCACCACACCGGCTGCGGTCTGGAGTCCCTCACCGAGGACTTCCGGCATGAGCTGGAGGACGAGGTGGGGCAGCGGCCGCCGTGGGCGGTGGAGGCGTTCCGCGACGTCGACCAGGACGTGCGCCAGTCGATGCAGCGCGTGCGGACCTCGCCCTTCCTGCTCCACAAGGACGACGTCCGGGGCTTTGTCTTCGATGTGAGGAGCGGGCTGCTCCGGGAGATCGACCCCCGGGCCACCACCCCTCACCAGAAGGGATAAACCGCCCCAGGGAGCTCATGCGGCGACATACCACCCCCCGTTATCCACAGGCGAGTGACACGACGTGGTGCCGCCAACAAGAATGCGGGGGTGGCACCGTCCGGAACTTCCCGGCACCGGTGCGCGTGTATCTGGGGTGGGCCGGTCCGAACTGGTGATCAGGCCCGGATCAAACGGGGCCGAGGAGGGCCGGGGTGACGACCTATGACGAGCGTGCGAGCCTCACGGATCTGACCACGACAGCGGACCGGATCCGCGAGTCGGTGGAAGCCGTGATCGAGGGCAAGCCGGAGGTCGTACGGCTCTCGCTGACCGTGCTCCTCGCCGAGGGCCATCTCCTCATCGAGGACGTGCCGGGCGTGGGCAAGACGATGCTGGCCAAAGCGCTGGCCCGGTCCATCGACTGCTCGGTACGGCGGATCCAGTTCACCCCGGACCTGCTGCCCTCGGACATCACCGGCGTGTCCATCTTCGACCAGCAGCAGCGCGAGTTCGAGTTCAAGCCGGGCGCGATCTTCTCCCAGATCGTGATCGGCGACGAGATCAACCGCGCCTCGCCCAAGACGCAGTCGGCGCTGCTGGAGTCGATGGAGGAGCGCCAGGTCACCATCGACGGCGAGAGCTACGAACTGCCGACGCCCTTCATGGTGGTCGCCACCCAGAACCCGGTGGAGATGGAAGGCACCTACCCGCTGCCGGAGGCACAGCGCGACCGCTTCATGGCCCGGGTCTCCATCGGCTACCCCAGCGCGGAGGCCGAGCTGCGGATGCTCGACGTCCACGGCGGGGTCTCGCCCCTCGACGACCTGCGGCCCGTGGCACACGCCCACGAGATCGTGAAGCTGATCGAGACCGTCCGCGAGGTCCATGTCGCCGAGTCCATCCGCAGATACGCGGTGGAACTGGTCGCCGCCACCCGCACCCACCCCGATCTGAGGCTCGGCGCCTCCCCGCGCGCCACCCTGCACCTGCTGCGCGCCGCCAAGGCGACCGCCGCCCTCGCGGGCCGGGACTACGCGCTGCCCGACGATGTGCAGTCGCTCGTGGTGCAGATCCTCGCCCACCGGCTGCTGCCCACCGCACAGGCCCAGTTGAACCGCCGTACCGCCGAGCAGGTCGTGCTGGAGATACTCCAGCGCACCCCCGTACCCACCGCCGAGGGCACGGAGACCTCCTACCTCGCGCGGGGCGGCGGCCCCACCGTCTACCGGCAGCCCGGCGCGCGGCGGCCGTGATGCGGCCCGGGGGGACGGGGGCCTCGTCATCGTCATCGTTGTCCACGGAGACCGACGGGGCGCCCGCGCACGGTGAGACGCACACCGACGGGGAGAACACCGGGAACGGAATGAGGGCGGCACTCAGCGGGCTGACCACCCGGGGCCGCTCCTTCGTCGCGGCCGGTGCCGCGGCGGCCGTCTGCGCGTATGTGCTGGGGCAGAGCGACCTGCTGCGCGTGGGCCTGCTGCTCGCCGCACTCCCCCTGGTCTGCGCCCTCGTGCTGCACCGCACCCGCTACCGGGTCGCGGGCAGCAGGCGACTGGCGCCGACCCGGGTGCCCGCCGGGGAGGAGGCCCGGGTCAAGCTGCGGATGGAGAACATCTCGCGGCTGCCCACGGGCCTGCTGATGCTCCAGGACCATGTGCCGTACATCCTGGGGCCACGGCCCCGGTTCGTCCTGGACCGCATGGAGGGGGGCGCGCGGCGCGAGGTCTCCTACCGGGTCCGCTCCGATCTGCGCGGACGCTATCCGCTCGGACCGCTCCAGCTCCGGCTGAGCGACCCCTTCGGCATGTGCGAGCTGACCCGCTCCTTCAGCGCCTCCGACCTGCTCACCGTGGTACCGAGGACCGAGCCGCTGCCCCCGGTCCGACTCGTCGGCGAGGCGACGGGCCACGGCGACGGACGCCAGCGCTCCCTCGCCCTCGCCGGGGACGACGACATCATCCCCCGCGCCTACCGGCACGGGGACGATCTGCGCCGGGTCCACTGGCGCTCCACCGCCCGCCACGGCGAACTGATGGTCCGCCGGGAGGAACGGCCCCAGCGGGCCCGCTGCACGGTCCTGCTCGACACCCGGTCGATCGCCTACGAGGGCGTCGGGCCCGACGCGCCCTTCGAGTGGGCGGTGTCGGCCGCCGCGTCCACCCTGACCCATGTGCTGGAGCGCGGCTTCGCGGTCCGGCTGGTCACCGACACCGGGGAGTGCGTGCCCGGGGGCGGGACGGACGGCTTCGCCCGGCCGACCCAGGAGTCGGCCGAGTCCACGGGACTGCTGATGGACGCGCTCGCCGTCGTCGACCACTCCGTCGGCGAGGGCCTCTCCGCCGCCCATGACGTGCTGCGCGGCGGCGGGGAGGGGCTGCTGGTGGCCTTCCTCGGGGACCTGGAGGAGGAGGATGTGGCGCTGCTGGCCCGGATGCGCCAGACCAGCGGCGCGGCCCTCGCCTTCGTCCTGGACAGCGAGATCTGGTTCTCCGGGGAGTTCGCCACCACGGTCCCCGCCCGGGTCCCCACGGCGCCCTCCGCGGGACACGGCCCGGTGGAGGACCGGCTGCGACGGCTGCGCGAGGCGGGCTGGACGGCGACGGCCGTCGCCCCGGGCGCCTCCTTCGCCGCGCTGTGGCGCCAGGCGGGACAGTGGCGCGCCGATCCCCCCGGCGGGATGGACAACGGGATGAACAGCGGAGTGCACGGCGGCATATCCGGCGCCCCGGGAGCCGCGGCAACCCCGAGCACCACAGGAACCACGGGAACCTCTGGAGGGGGACGATGAGCGGCCGCGCACGGCTGACGCTCAGCGCGTACGCCGCCACACTGCTGGCCGCGAGCGCGATGCTGCCGCTGCTGGAGTCGGCGGGCTGGCTGGCACAGGCGGCGATCCTGCTGGGGCTGATGAGCGGCGCGGGCGAGCTGGCGCGCCGGGTACCGCTGGCCCGGCCCCTGACCGTACTGGCGCAGGCGGTGACCATCCTGGTCCTGCTCACCCTGGTCTTCGCCCGGGAACAGTCACTGCTGGGGCTCGTGCCCGGCCCGGAGACCTTCCAGCGCTTCGCCGAACTGCTGCGGGCCGGTGGCGACGACATCGGCCAGTACGCGATCCCCGCCCCGGCGACCGACGGCATCCGGCTGATGGTGCTCGCCGGGGTGCTGTTCATCGGCCTCCTCGTGGATGTCACGGCGGTGACCCTCCGCAGCGCGGCCCCGGCCGGTCTGCCGCTGCTGGCGCTCTACTCGGTCGCCGCCGGACTCTCGGACGGCGGCGCGAGCTGGCTCTGGTTCGTCCTCGCCGCCTCCGGCTATCTGCTGCTCCTGATGGCCGAGGGGCGCGACCGGCTCACCCAGTGGGGGCGCGTCTTCGGCGGCCCCAGGACCGCGATGGGCGGATCCGGCCCGCGTGCGGGGGGCTCGCCCGTCGCGCCCGTCCGCACCGGGCGGCGGATCGGCGCGGTGGCGCTCGGCGTCGCCCTGGTGGTCCCGGCGGCGCTGCCGACACTGGACGGCGGGCTGCTCTCCGGCCTGGGGGACAGCGGCGAGGGTTCGGGCGGCGGAGGCACCATCTCGGCGGTCAACCCGCTGGTCTCCATCCAGGACAACCTGAACCAGCCGGAGAACCGCGAGGTGCTGCTCTACCGCACCAGCGCCAAGGACACCAAGGACCACTATCTGCGGCTCCTGGCGCTCGACGCCTTCGACGGCACCACCTGGAAGCCCACCGAACGGGGGGTCGAGGACGTCCCGGACCGGCTGCCCCAGCCGGAGGGCCTCAGCCCCTCGGTCGCCACGACCGAGATCGAGACCAATCTCTCGGCTGCCGAGTACTACCAGCAGGAGTGGCTGCCGCTCCCCCACCCCGCCAGCGAGGTCAGCATCGACGGACGCTGGCGGTACGAACCGGTCGGGCGCACCCTGGTCGGGGACAAGGAGCAGCACACCGGCGGTGCCGAGTACACGGTGAAGAGCCTGCTGGTGAAGCCGACCGCCCAGCAGCTGGCCGCGGCCCCGCCGCCACCGGCCGATCTGGCGCGCGAGTACACCCGGCTCCCCGAGGGCCTGCCGGAGTCCATCGGCGAGACGGCCCGCCGGATCACCCAGGGCGCCGCCAACGACCACGAGCGCGCGGTCCGGCTCCAGGACTGGTTCACCACCACGGGCGGATTCCGCTACGACACCCAGGTCAACTCGGGTATGGGAGCCACGGCGATGGCCCGCTTCCTGCGCGCCCGTGAGGGCTTCTGCGTCCACTTCGCCTCCACCATGGCGACCATGGCCCGCTACCTCGGGATACCCGCGCGGGTCGCCCTGGGCTTCACCCCGGGCACCCCGACCGCGAACGGCGCCATGTCCGTCGGGCTGCGGGACGCCCACACCTGGCCCGAGCTGTACTTCGAGGGGGTGGGCTGGACCCGGTTCGAGCCGACGCCGAGCCGGGGCAGCGCCCCCGACTACACCCGGGCACAGACCCCGGTGGGCGCGCCGACCGACCCGGCGGCGCCGAGCCAGGCCCCCACCAGCCAGCCGTCGACGGCACCCACCCAGACCGACGACTGCCCGGCCGACCTGCGCCGACTGGGCGAGTGTGTGACGCCCGGAGCACAGAACGACGTCCCCGACGCCGGGCCGGACGGCTCGTCCGTGAACATCCCGCTGGTGACGGCGGGGATCGTGGCCGCACTCGTGATACCGCTGCTGCCGATGGTCTGGCGGCTGCGGGTACGGGCCCGGCGGCTCGGCGTCCGGGGCCATCCGGCCCAGGATCCGGCGGCCAGGACCCTGGACGCCTGGCATGAGCTGCTGGACCTGGCCTGGGACCACGGCATCGCCCATGACCCGTCCCTGACCCCCCGGGCCACCGCCGGACGGATCGTGCGGCTCGGCGCGCTGGAGGGCGAGGCCGTCCACGCCGTACACCGGGTCGCCAACGCGGTCGAACAGGTGCTCTACGCCCCGCGCCCGCTCCCCGAGGACGGGCTGGCGGCCCTGACGGACGCCGTCCGGGCGGCCCGGACGGGGCTGCGCTCGGGCGCGGACCGGTCCACCCGGCTGAGGGCGCTGCTGCTGCCCCGGTCGTCCGTCCGCGTGCTCTGGCGGCTCTCCGGCCGCTGGTCCTCGCTGACGACCCGCTGCCGCGAGTGGGCCCACACCCGCTGGACGGCCCTGCGCCCCGCCCGCCAGCGCGGCTGACACGGCGGACCAGACGAGCGGGGCCGCCACGGCGTGTGGCGGCCCCGACGCGCTCCGGGGTCGGCGAGGGCGCGGCTCAGC